>NZ_KB903157.1:0-46381 GCF_000379565.1 Cupriavidus sp. UYPR2.512
TGGCCTTGTAGGCGGCCAGTTCGGATTTGGTCGGCAGCTTGCCGTGCACCAGCAGGTGGGCGATTTCCTCGAACTCGCAGGTCTCGGCGATGTCGAGGATGTCGTAGCCGCGGTAGTGCAGGTCATTGCCGGTGCGGCCGACGGTGCACAGCGCGGTGTTGCCGGCGGTCACGCCCGACAAGGCGACGGATTTCTTGGGCTTGGGAGTGACGAGCGGTTGCGCTTCGGACATCTGGGTCTCCTTTGTGTGATACCTGGTATTGCCTGTCTGTATCGTGCACGAGATCGTGCAAGCGGCCGGGACATAGCCCGGCCGCGCCTGAGTCTTGCTTACTTGCCCTTGCCTTGCGCAAAGAGCGCGTCAAGCTTCTGCTCGAAGTCATGGTAGCCGATGCTCTCGTAGAGCTCGGCGCGGGTCTGCATGGTATCGACCACGTTCTTCTGCGTGCCGTCGCGGCGGATGGCCGCGTAGACATTTTCCGCGGCCTTGTTCATGGCGCGGAAGGCCGACAGCGGGTACAGCACCATCGACACGCCGGCGCCGCCGAGTTCGTCGGTGGTGAACAGCGGCGTGGCGCCGAATTCGGTGATATTGGCCAGCACCGGCACCTTCACCGCATCGACAAACTTGCGGTACATGGCGAGGTCGGTCATGGCTTCCGGGAAGATGGCGTCGGCGCCGGCTTCCACGCACGCCACGGCGCGCTCGATGGCCTGGTCCAGGCCTTCGACGGCGAGCGCGTCGGTGCGGGCCATGATGACGAAGTTCTCATCGGTGCGGGCGTCGACGGCGGCCCTGATGCGGTCGACCATTTCAGCCTGCGTGACGATTTCCTTGTTGGGGCGGTGGCCGCAGCGCTTGGCGCCGACCTGGTCCTCGATATGCATGGCCGCGGCGCCGAACTTGATCAGCGACTTGGTGGTGCGGGCCACGTTGAAGGCCGAGGCGCCGAAGCCGGTGTCGACGTCCACCAGCAGCGGCGTGTCGCACACGTCGGTGATGCGGCGGATGTCGGTCAGCACGTCGTCCAGGTTAGAGATACCCAGGTCCGGCAGGCCCAGCGAGCCGGCCGCGACGCCGCCGCCCGACAGGTAGATGGCCCGGTAGCCGGCGCGCTTGGCCAGCAGGGCGTGGTTGGCGTTGATGGTGCCCACCACCTGGAGCGGATGCTCGTCGGCAAGCGCCTGGCGGAAACGGGCGCCAGCGGAGCGCGCAAGGTCGGAAGCGGAGTAGGTCATGGCGTTTGCGTTGGTGAACAAGGACGGACCCAATACTGCAAGGGGTGTGCCAAGCCCATTGGCGGGCACTCGAAAAATCCGCCAGCCCTTGTCAGTGCTGGGCTGGCGGGCAGGGCGGCTGGCTCGCGGCCGATTTCATGTCATCTTTTCAGCACAATTGAATTTCAAAATCACAAGTTTGGAATGCAAAGTTGAAATCCTGGGCTGCGTGGCGGACAATGTGCCAGCACTGTACGCCTGTTCGTCCCGGGTTTCATCACGCATTCTTTCTGCATTGCACCATGGCTCCTCCCGTTTCCACACAAGCCCGTCCGCGCATCTGGGCCATCGGCATCAGCCGCCTGGCACGCGCCTTCGCCGACCTGATTCCGGCCTATGCCGACCGGGCCGAATTCCGCATCGTCGGCAAAGGTTTCGAGGCCGCTGCCAGCGCCGTGGCGCGCGAGGCGCGCGAGGGCCGGCTCGACGTGGTGGTGGCGGGCGGCTCCAACGGCGCCTACCTGCGCCAGCACGTGGATGTGCCGGTGGTACTGGTCAAGGTCACGGGCTTTGACGTGATGAGCGCGCTGGCCACCGCGCGGCGCATTTCGCCGCGGGTGGCACTGGTCACGCATGCGTCGACGTATGCCGAGGTGGATGAATTCGTGCGCGCGTTCTCGCTGTCGGTCCCGGCCTATACCTACCTGACCGAGGACGATGCCGTGGCGCGCGTGAAGGCGCTGAAGCAGGAGGGCATCCAGGTCGTGGTCGGCCCCGGCCTGGTGACCGACCTGGCCGACCGCTATGGCCTGACCGGCGTGTTCCTGTACTCCGGCAACTCGGTGCGCATGGCGCTGGAAGACGCGATCGAGGCTGCGCGCCTGCGCCGCATCGAGGCCACCCGGCGCGACTATGTCAATACCATCCTGGCGCACCTGAACGAGGGGGTGGCGGCAGTGGATGCCGAAGGGCGCATCCAGTCGTTCAACCCCGCGATGGAGCGCTTTCTCGGCACTTCCGTTGCTGCCGCGGTCGGGCGCAAGCTGCAGACGCTGGCGCCAAACCTGGCGCTCGAAGGCGTGATGCAGAGCGGCGACAAGGAACTAGAAGCGATCCACAAGCTCGGCGACAAGATGGTGGTGGTCAACCGCATCCCCATCATCGGCGAGGCCGGCACCACCGGCGCGGTGCTGACCATCCAGGACGCCAGCGCGATCCAGCGCGTGGACCGCAACCTGCGCTCGCGCGCCCGCACGCGGCCGGCCGGGGTGCGCTACAGCCTGGACGACCTGGCCGGCACCTCCGCGGCCATGACTGAGCTGCGCGAGCTGGCGCGGCGCTACGCGGCGGTGGATTCCACCGTGCTGATCGGCGGCGAGAGCGGCACCGGCAAGGAGGTGCTGGCGCAGGGCATGCATGACGCCAGCCCGCGCCGCGCCTTCCCGTTCGTGGCAGTCAATTGCGCGGCCTTCCCCGAGGCGCTGCTGGAGAGCGAACTGTTCGGCTATGAAGAGGGCGCCTTCACTGGCGCGCGCCGCGGCGGCAAGGCCGGCCTGTTTGAATCGGCCCACAACGGCACGCTGTTCCTCGACGAGGTGGGCGACATGCCGTCCGCGCTGCAGACGCGCCTGCTGCGCGTGCTGCAGGAAAAGCAGGTGCTGCCGATCGGCGGGCTCGACGCCGTGCCGGTCAACGTGCGCGTGATCGGCGCCACCCACCGCGACCTGGCCGCGATGGTGCGCGATGGTTCCTTCCGGCAGGACCTGTACTACCGCCTCAATATCCTGCGCATCGAGATGCCGCCGCTGCGCGAGCGCTCCGAAGACCTGCAGGAGCTGGCCGAGCTGCTGTACCGGCGCGCACAGGAGCGCCTGGGCATGGACCGCCCGCAGCGCCTGCCGGCCGCGGCCCGCGCGCGGCTGGCGCGCTACCGCTGGCCGGGCAATATCCGCGAGCTGGAAAACGTGACCGAACGGATCGCCGTGCTGGTGGCCGGACGCCGGCTGGACAGCGACGCGCTGCAGCGTGAGCTGCAGGCGGCGGTGCCGGAGCTGTTCGGCGATGGCATGCTGGCGCCGGCCGAGGCCGGCGCTGAGCCCGCCGCGCCGGCAACACGCCCGCGCCGTTCACTGGCCGGGGTGAAGCAGTCCAGCGAAGTCGAGCATATCCGGCGCGTGCTGGCCGAGTGCGGCGGCGACCGCGCCACGGCCTGCCATATCCTTGGCATCAGCCCGACCACGCTGTGGCGGCGGCTCAAGGCAGCGTGAGCCGCGCAAGCATTTACCCTGCGGGGCCGGCGCGCCGGAACGGAATTGGCTGCAGTCCCTTGCCCTCCAGCCAGGCTTGATTGAACAGCCGTCCCATGTACAGGTCGCCGCGGTCGCATAGCAGCGTGACGATGGTATGCCCCGGCCCCATCTCGCGCGCCAGCGCCACCGCGGCGCCGACGTTGATGCCCGACGACCCGCCCACGAACAGCCCCTCCTCGCGCAGCAGGCGGTAGACCATGTCCACGCAGGTCTGGTCGTCGATGCGCACGGCATCGTCGATGGGCGTGTCCTGCAGGTTGGCGGTGACGCGGCTGGAGCCGATCCCTTCGGTGATCGAGCTGCCTTCGGCCTTGACCTCGCGGTGCTTGACGAAGTGGTACAGGCCGCTGCCGTGCGGGTCGGCCAGCACGATGCGCACGCTGGGCTTGTGCTCTTTCAGGCAGCGCGCGATGCCGGCCAGCGAGCCGCCGGTGCCGGTCGAGCAGGTGAAGGCATCGATGTGCCCGCCGGTGGCGTGCCAGATCTCGGGGCCGGTGGTCTCGTAGTGGGCCTGGCGGTTGGCCAGGTTGTCGAACTGGTTGGCCCAGATCGCGTTGTCGGTCTCGTCGGCCAGCCGGCCGGCAATTTTCTGGTAGTTGTCCGGATCGGCATAAGGCTTGGCGGGCACCGCGCGGACCTCGGCGCCGAGCATGCGCAGCCGCTCCATTTTCTCGGGCGACTGCGTGTCGGGGATCACGACAATGCAGCGGTAGCCACGCGCCGCGCACAGGTGGGCCAGGCCGATGCCGGTATTGCCGGCGGTGCCTTCGATGACCGTGCCGCCGGGCGTCAGCAGCCCGCGCCGTTCGGCATCACGGATAATGTAGAGTGCCGCGCGGTCCTTGACCGAGCCGCCTGGATTGAGGAATTCCGCCTTGCCGTAGATATCGCAGCCGGTCTCGGCGCTCAGGCCGGCCAGCCTGATCAGCGGGGTGTGGCCGATAGTGCCGGCAAATCCATCCCTGACTTCCATAGTGCACTCCTGCCGTGCCCGCTCCGGGCGTCACATTGAGTGATAGATCGGTGCGGCGGGAATGACAAGCAGGGGGACGGGCCGAAGTGACCGGGATTGCCCGTGGCCAGGCGGGGTCAGGCGGCGTTGAGCCAGCGGAAACTGAAATCGCCTTCGACGAAGTCCGCGCGCGAGGCATGGAAATCGCGCATATAGGGCCGGTTCAGGTGCGATTCGAGCGCGCGCTTGGAGTCCCAGACCATGTAGATCACAAAGACCCGCGCATCCTCGGCGTCTTGCCCGACGTGGTAGTCCAGGCAGCCGGGCTCGGTCAGCCCGCGCGAGCGCAGCGTGGTGAGCTGGGATACCAGCGCCTCGCGGCGGTGGGTCTTGGCACGGGCGATGCCGACTAGCGTGTACGTTCCGGACATGGGTGAACGGGGGCGACTGGCTGGCGTCTGTGAGCACTGGGCAGGCCATTGTAGCGCTGGCGGTACCGCCCCCGGCAATGCCCGAGGACGCCGTCCGGGCATTCGGGTGGCGCTTGACAAGGGCGGGCGGCACGGTTCTTTCCCGCAATAGGGCTAAAGTCCTGCCGGCGGCTGCCGATATCCCGATCGAAAACAAGAAAACCATCATCCGAGGGGGTAACGCATGTTGAGACGCATACGGTCGGAACAACTGCAGGTCGGGATGTTTGTCGCCAGGCTTGGCGGCCCGTGGATCAACCATCCGTTCTGGCGCGCAAGGTTCCTGATCGCCAATGAGGAGCAGGTTCGGCAGATCCTGTCGGCAGGGGTGCAGGAGGTCTGGATCGACATCCTGAAGGGCCGCAACTTAGCGGCGCCGGACACGCCGGGCACGCCGGACACGGCGGAAATACCCGACCCCGTCCCCGCCTCGGCGTTGACACCCGACCCCATGGACCCGGCCACCGCGCCGCAACTCGCCGCCACGCTTGATGCCGAGATTGTCCGCGCGCGCGAGCTGCTGCAATCCGGCAAGGCCGTGATCGGCTCAATGTTCGCCGACATCCGCATGGGCCGGGCGCTGGAGGTCAACGGCGCGCTGCTGCTGGTCGACTCGGCCTCACGCTCGCTGTCGCGCCATGGGCAGGCGTTGCTGGCGCTGGCGCGGCTCAAGGCGCGTGGCGACGACAACTACCTGCACGCCTTTGCCGTCTGCGCGCTGATGATCGCCGTCGGCCGCACGCTGGGCCTGCCCGACGACGAGGTGCGCGAGCTCGGCCTGGCCGGCCTGCTCCACGACATCGGCAAGCTGACGCTGCCCGCGGCCCCGGCGCACAAGGCCAGCGAACGCACGCCCGAGGAAGAGGAGATCTACCGCCGGCATCCGTCGGCTGGCTACCGCCTCCTGAATGAGGCCCGGCTCTATTCGAACATCCCGCTCGATGTCTGCGTCCATCATCACGAACGGGTGGACGGGCGCGGCTTCCCGTACGGCCTGGCGGGGAGCGAACTGAGCGTGCACGCCAAGATCGGCGCGATCTGCGATGCCTATGACTCGCTCACGTCCAGCCGCCCGGGCCACCAGCCGTGGTCGCCGGCCCGCGCCATGGAATACATGGCCGTGCGTGTCGACACGCTGTTCGACCGGCGCGTGTTCAAGGCCTTCACCCGCACCGTCGGCATCTATCCGCTCGGCACCGTGCTGCGGCTGCGTTCGAACCGGCTGGCAGTGGTCTGCGCGCAGAACGAGGCCGATCCGCTGCGGCCGAAGGTGATGGCGTTCTATTCCGTGTCGCAGTCAAGACCGACACCCACCGAACTGATCGACCTGCGCCACAGCGACGAAACCGTGGTGGCGTTCGAGAATGCCGCTGACTGGGGGTATACGGATGAGCAGCTGATGGAGATGTATGCCACGGTGGCCTGAACCAGAGGCAAGTCTTCAGCCCGCCACCCATTCCCCTTGCCTCAGCCGCTCATACAGGAAATCGCCCAACACCCGCACGCGCGCGCTGTGCCTGAGATCCGGATGTGTCAGCACCCACAAATCGGTATCCATGGCTTCATCGACTGGCGCCAGCCGCACCAGGCCGGGGTCGGCCCCGGCCAGCAGGCACAACAGCATGCCGGCGCCCATGCCGTGCCGCACGGCATCCGCCATGGCCACCAGGCTGTCGGCACTGACAGCGCGGCGGGGTTCCGGCACGTGGTCGCGTATCCAGCGCGCCTGGGCGAGGTGGGATAGCGCATCGTCCGGCACGACCCAGTCATAGGCAGACCAGTCCGACAGCCGCGGATGGTCGGCTTCCGTTGGCAGCCCGAGTTGCGCCAGGTAGCGCCGCGCCGCGTACGGCGCCGTCTGCAGCCGCCCGATTCGGCGGCCAACCAGGTATTCCGGCGGCGCATTCGCCGGCCGGATTGCCACATCGGCCTCGCGCCGGCTCAGGCTCAGGAAGCTGTTGTTGATGACGATCTGTAGCTGGATGCGCGGATGCATGGCCCGGAATGCTGCGAACAGCGGCATCAGCAGCCCGCCCAGCAGGGTATCGGTGGTGGTCACGCGCAACGGGCCGCTCAATTGGCTGTCAAGGCCGGACAGCTGGCGCTGGGCCGCATCGATCTGCTCGCCGACGCCGGCCAGCCGGTGCGCCAGGGCCTCGCCGGCGGCGGTCATGGCATAGCCGGTGGCATGGCGTTCGAACAGCAGGGTGCCCAGGGTCTCTTCCAGCCGCGCCAGCCGGCGCAGGACCGTGGAGTGGTTGACGTGCAGGGCGCGCGCGGCGCCGGCGAGCGAGCCGGACTGGCCCACGGCAAGGAAGTACTTCAGGTCGTCCCAGTCTGCTTCCTGCATGTTTGCATAGCCCCTTTGCAGAATTCGCCAGTTTTCGTGCTGATCTGCACAGCCTACAGTGGCGTGGCGTGCCCGGCAATCGGTGTCGGGCGGCAGACCTGGATGAAAGATATGGCAATGGCGTGGATGCTGCTGGTGCTGGCGGGCCTGATCGAGATCGTGATGGCGCTGGCGCTCAAGCATACCGACGGCTGGACGCGGCCCGGGCCGACGGCATTGGGCATCGGGGCGGCGCTGGCCAGTATCTTCCTGCTCAGCGCGGCGCTGCGGCACCTGCCGGTCGGGACGGCGTACGCAATCTGGACCGGGATCGGGGCGATCGGGGTGACGGTGATCGGCATCCTGTTCCTGGGCGAAAGCGCGGCGCCGATGCGGCTGGTGCTGATCGGGCTGATCTTTGTGGGGATCGGGGGGTTGAAGCTGCTGCCGGCCTGAGCCCCAGGCCTTGGCCGTAGCGCGCTCAGGCGTGTCGCGCCCCAAGGTTGGCGCCCGGCCTGAGGACGTCGCGGCCGATGATCAGCTGTTGCACTTCGGTGGCGCCTTCGTAGATGCGCAAGGCGCGGATCTCGCGATAGAGGCTTTCCATGATGCCGCCGACCTGCACGCCGCGCGCGCCGAACTACTGCACCGCGGCATCGACCACCGTTCGTGGCGGTCTATCGCCGCGTGATGGAACTGAACCTCGATACCGAGAGCCTGGCTACGACTCGGCCATCCAGGCTGCCACCGGGCTGACGGGCATCAATGGCGAGGGGGCGCCGGCCCGTTGTGGTTGAGCGTTCCCGTGGTCGACGTCGCCACACGAACCTTCGTCTGAGTACCCCTTTCCCCTGGATGGTCGCGACGCGGCACACCGGGCCGTCAGCTTCTTATAGGCACCCCTCCAGAGCCTGGAGCCCATCGCCTGCCTTGCTCTTAAGCCGCCCCATTTTTAGGTGCAGGCCAGGGTATCCTCAAGGAAATCGAGGCGATCCTGGCCCCAGAACACTTCTCCACGGTAGACGTATGCAGGCGAGCCAAAGACACCGGCTGAGATAGCGTTGTCGGTGTATTGTCTGTACTCCGCTTTGATTACTGGAGATGCGGCTTGGCTGAGAAGCGCCTCGCCATCCAGGTCCAGCGAGCGGGCGATAGTTTGCAGCGTCTCTGGTGAGGAGATGTCCTGGTCCTCCAACCATTCGGCATGAAGAATCGCTTGGGCCAAGGTGCCTTCGCAAAGCCCCGCGTGCTTCGCAGAAATGACCATGCACGAAGCAAGATCACCGTTTGGGCACATGTATCTGGGCTGCGGATTGACCGGAATCCCTAGCCGCTTGCACCAACGGGCGAGTTCGGTGATCCGGTAAGCCTGCCTTTCCTGAGAGCGCTGCCCGAGCAAAATGCCCCCCGTCTGCGAGTAAACGTACGGCAGGTCCACAGGCATATAGTTGATCGCGACGCCTTGGCGTTTGGCAAGTTCCACAAGACGGCTGTGTCCGAGATAGGCCCAGTCCGAATTGATCCAAAAGTAATAGTCAATTGCCTTGGTCATTGCTCAGTTGCCTTCATGCGAGATACACAGAAGATCGACAAGCACCCCAGGGCAGTGAGGTAGCCGGCGAGATACAGCGGACTACCTTGGCCGAGCTTAAGCAGCCAGGTCGCCACCAGTGGGGCCAGTCCGCCACCGATAGCACCAGAGACTTGCACGGCAAGGGAAATACCACTGTAGCGAACTTCCGGGGGGAATTGCACAGAAAATAGGCTACCTTCGGGGCCGTACAGCATGGCATAGATAAGGCCGATTGCGATCACCATGGCGAGATATACAGCGCCGACGCTTCCCGAGCCAAGAAGCTTAAAAAACGCGAACCCGAAGAGGCAGATTCCGACCGATCCGACCACAAAGATCTTCCTATGCCCGATCTTATCCCCGAGCAAGCCAGTGAGAGGCATTGTGAACAGTGCGACGGCAGCGCCCGCGATCACGGCATTCAGCATCATCGTCTTGGGTAAACCAAGTGTTACCGTACCGTAGGTCAGGGCAAAGGTAGCGACCGTGTAGAACCACGTGACTTCCGCCATCCGCGCGCCGGATACCTTGAGCAACGACAACCAGTGGTGTTTGACGACATGGACCACCGGCACCTCGACCTCATGGCCTCTTTGCTTAACCTTTTCAAAGTCAGGGGACTCGGCGACGCGGATGCGGATGAACCATCCGACAGCCAGAAGCAACGCACTGGCCAGGAACGGAATGCGCCAGCCCCAATTCAACATATCCGCCTCAGGCAGTCTCGCAACGCTTGCCATTGCCAACGATGAGAGGATGAGGCCAGGAGCGACGCCAGTTTGAGGAAGACTACCGAAGAAGCCTTTTTTGCCTTCGGGGGCATGTTCCACAGCCATGAGCACGGCGCCGCCCCATTCGCCGCCGACGGCGAGCCCCTGGAGAAGGCGCATCAATACGAGGATCACGGCGGCCCAGTAACCAATTTGCTCGTAGGTTGGAATGAGGCCGATGATGATGGTCGGGATACCCATCATCATCAACGTGATCAGCAGCATGGATTTTCGCCCAACCTTGTCACCAAAGTGGCCGAAGACAATGCCTCCAAGAGGCCGGGCGAAGAAGCCGACGGAGTAGGTCGCGAACGCGGCGAGGGTCCCACTGATCGGATCGAAGCTGGGAAAGAAGATCTTGTTGAAAATTAACGCGGCGGCAGTTCCATAAATGAAGAAGTCGTACCACTCGATAGTCGTGCCGAGCATGCTGGCAAATGCCTGCGACGGTGTGCTGCTTGGCCGTCCCGGCATTTGCGCTGGCGATGCCTGCTTGTGAATTGGCGGGATACATAGAATGCCTCTGTGACTTGCTTGATGGGGGCGATGTGCTCGAGCGTGGTCACTCAAATGCACGCTTCTTTGCTTTGGGGGATATGTACGGTGCCGGTGGTGGTCGATGTTTGCTTTACGGGGCTATTCATTGCGTCTCCAGTGCTGACTAGTGGCATCTGTGCGTGCCAATCTCGGTATGACCCTGTCCCCTTCCGAAGGACCAGCCGCTCGCTACCGAAAAGCGGGTTGGCTGGTAGTGCCAGTCTCGCGGGCCAAGATGGCCATGGGAACACTCGCCACCTTTGCTAACGGGGTAAAATCATGCTGGAGGTCGTGGTTCGTCTTTTGGGGCCGAAGGCCGAAGGTGGTGCGACTCAACGCTCCGTCTGGCGGCACCAGTAATCAAAGGTACCGTTGACGATCGAAGGCTTGAGCAGATAGTCGTGAGCTTCACGGGCGAGATCGTCGGGTAGTGGGGTAAGCGGCCCGAAGGTGCGGGCGCGCACCTGCATGCGGGCAGCGCGCTCCATGTAGACAGAAAGATAGGTCGCTTCTTGCACGCTACATCCGGTGGTTAGCTGACCGTGGCTGGCCAGCAGGATCGAGCGGTTGGTGCCCAGAGCGCCGGATATGATCACGCCCTCCTGGTCAGCGATGGGAACGCCAGGCCATTCCGCAAGGAACGCGCAATCGTTGTGAAACGGCGTCATGTCCATTTGCGATACGATTAGCGGTTGCTTGGCCGCGGCAAGTGCCGACACATACGGAGAATGCGTATGGATGATGCTATGGGTGTTGGGGCGATCGGCATAAACCCACAGATGGAACCGCGTTGCCGGATTCGCCATCCCAATGCCGCTGAGGGTATTCAGGTCTTGGTCGACTTCAATAAAGTCGGCTTCGGTGGCCTCGTCAAAACCCAGGCCGAAGCGCAGGGTCCAGTAGGCGCCTGGGCGCTCCGAGCGTGCACTGATCTGGCCAGCCAAGCCAGCATCCTGCCCGGTCATGGCCAGGATGCGGCAAGCATAGGCCAGCGTTTGCTGCAGCGTGCGCTCGCGAGGCTTGAGATGGGCACGCATCTCCTGCGTTGCGCGTTCGTCGAAGTATTCCTTAGAGCGAAGTTCCATTTTGTTTCCAGTCGTATTGGTTGCCGGGCATAGACTGGGCCCGGCGACTCCAGAACGCCTCTGTTGCCCCTCGTGGGGGGGCACACTTCGGCACCATCCCGACTTGGCCGGTGGGATGTCGGTACAACTGGATTATGGGAAGTCAGAAGGGACTGTGATAGCGCGGAGCGCTCATACTTCCTATGACTGCGCGTACTACCTCAGACCGTTTGAGCGATCTTCAGTATGTGTTTCACCAGCGCTGTTTGAGCTTTTTCTCGCTTGGTAATGGCGACAACGCGCCGACTGAGACGAGGATTTGTTATTCGCACTCGTGACAGCCCATAGTTCTCGAGCAGTTGTGTCGGTACTCGGTCTGGTAAAACGCACTGACCGCCGGTTGATGCGACGAGCCTGAGCATCGCATCAACCGTGTCCACTTCCGCCACGACATTTGTGTCAAGTCCCTTCCTGTGCAGCATTCGTCTTAGCGCATAGTGCGCAGGAAAAGCGACAAGCGGTAGTCTTTGTGCCTCTAGGTCGACCCCTTCGAGTGCGACCGAGGGCGAGTTTTGGCTGACGATCAACGTCATGACATCGTCGAATAGCGGCACGATTTCTACGGCATCTGAGGCTACCGCAACGTCGTAAACAAAGCCTATATCCGCTTTGCCCGTCTCCACCAGCTCAACAACTTCAGGTGAACTCCGCCCCATGAGCGAGACATTGGCATTTGGGCGCTGGCTCATGAATCGGGAGACAACGTCTGGCATGAAGTAGTAGCTGAGGGTATGAATAACAGCCACTCGGAGACTGCCTTGGCTGACTCCTTGCTCCTCGCACAACTGGAGAATCGTATTGTCGATAACGTCATATGCGGCCTGGGCGGCAGCCTGCAGTTTGTGGCCTGCGTCAGTAAGGGAGACCCCGCGCCCGTGGCGGTCGCACAATTTTTGACCTACTGCTGCCTCGAGGTGGGCCAGCTGACGGCTCAAGCCGGATTGGGTTAGACCAAGCGTCATTGCAGCGCCTGAAATGGAGCGGGCCTGCGCTATTGCCAGGAATAGCCTTATCTGAGCATCTAATGCCTTCATAATTTTGGGGGGGTGCCCCTCTTCAGCTAGTTATGACGTTCAACCGTTCCGCCATTTCGAACCGACGTGGCTTCAGCGCTTTCCCGGTCGGAGCCCGCCCCTCCCTGGACTTTGGGCGTCAATGGATCCCTCGGTGGAGATGTGGCTAGATCCATCGCTCAACAGGCATCCGGCATTAACGCAAGTTCCGCACCATATGTGTATTGGTACTATGCCCGGTTTGATAGTCGACTTCGGCCAGCTCGCTCTGTTAGCCCAGCCGGTCGTACCCGGCTTTTGGCGGTTGGCCCCTCGTTCGCATGACGCCTCTGCCCTGCCGGCCGTGCAGCAGCGGATGCAGGCCTACGGCGTCGAGCCGAGCAAGCTGACAGCGGAGGAATTCGCGCGCTTCAATCTTGCCGAGAGCGCGAAGTGGCTGGACGTCATGAGGCGCGCCCGCTTGGAGCCGAACTGACGGCCGGGGTGGCGAGACTCACGGTGCGCCGCGGACAGGGACGGCTCGCGGTGCCTTTGGGCCTGTGGCGGGGGGGGGCGGGCAGGTTCTGTACACTATCTCGCCAAGTCACTGGCTATAAAGTTGCCCCTCCATGAGTTTCGATGCCCTGCTGGAACTGTTCCAGCAACGTATTCCTGCCCATCCGTGGGCCCAGATTGCCTTGTACCTGCTGGTGCTGGTGCTGATCGCCGTGGTGGCGCAGTGGCTGTTCGGCCATGTCATGTCGCGCATCGCCCATCGCTTGCTGACGGTATGGGGCAAGGGGCCCTGGAGCAAGGCGCTGACGCGTTATCGTGCCTATCGGCGCTTTGGCTATGCGGTCGGTTTCGGGGTGATCACCGTCGGCATTGGCGAAGTGCCGCACATGGGCCGCTATGCGCTGGCCGTCGAGCGCCTGGCGCATGCCGGCCTGTGGATCTGCTTTTTCCTGATGCTTGGCGGCGTGCTGAGTGCCTGGCAGGACGTATACGCCAGCAGCCGCAGGGCGCAGACGCGCTCGATCAAGGGCTATATCCAGGTGGGGCGGCTCGGGCTGGGGCTGGTGTGTTCGGTGCTGGTGCTGTCGATCCTGATCAACCGCTCGCCGCTGTGGATGCTGTCTGGCCTGGGCGCATTGTCGGCGGTACTGCTGCTGGTGTTCAAGGACACGCTGCTGTCGCTGGTGGCCAGTACCCAGCTGACCTCCAACGATATGCTGCGCATCGGCGACTGGATCGAGATGCCCCAGTGCAATGCCGACGGCTACGTCAAGGACATCGCCCTGCATACGGTCAAGGTGCAGAACTGGGACAACACCGTGACCACGGTGCCGACCTACAAGCTGTTCTCCGAGAGCTACCGCAACTACCGGCAGATGTTCGAATCCGGCGCGCGGCGCATCAAGCGTACGTTGCGGCTGGATGCGGGCAGCGTGCGCTTCCTGGAGGACCGGGAAGTGCAGGCGCTGATGCGCTTCCGGCTGCTGCACGACTACCTGGAAGAGAAGCAGGCCGAGGTCGACGAGGCCAACCGCCTGCTGACTGCGGCCGGCAATGACCCGGTCAACCGGCGCCGGCTGACCAATGTCGGCACCTTCCGCGCCTATGGCATTGCCTACCTGAAGGCGCACCCGGAGATCCACCACGATCTGCTGCTGAACGTGCGCATGATGGAGCCCGATTCGCAGGGCATCCCGGTGGAGATCTACTGCTTTACCGCGCTGACTGCGTGGATGGACTATGAGCGCATCCAGGGCGATGTCTTCGACCACCTGCTGGCGATCCTGCCTGAGCTGGGCCTGCGCCTGTACCAGGCGCCGTCAGGCGCGGACCTGAGCGGCGTGCGCATCTCGCCGGTGCTGGCCGCTGCGCAGGTGGCGGCAGCACAGGCCACCGTCCATCATGCACCTGCCCACGCCGCCGCCGCGGGCAGCCATCCGATCTGACCTGCGCCTGATGCTCAGCCGACCGCGCGCGGACGCACGCGGCTGGCAGCTTCCTTGGCCCGGGTGCGGGCGGTGTCGACATCGTCCGCGTAGGCCAGTGCCACACCCATGCGGCGCTTGACGAAGCTCTCGGGCTTGCCGAACAGGCGCACCTCGGTCTGCGGTACGCTAAGTGCCTGGTCCACGCCATCGAAGACCACGCCCTGGGCATCCACGCCGCCGTAGATCACGGCGCTGGCGCCGGGGCTGCGCAGCGTGGTGTCGACCGGCAGGCCCAGGATGGCGCGCGCATGCAGCTCGAACTCGCTCTGCCATTGCGTGGCCATGGTGACCATGCCAGTGTCGTGCGGGCGCGGGCTGACTTCGCTGAACCAGACCTGCTCGCCCTTGATGAACAGCTCCACGCCGAACAGGCCCATGCCGCCCAGGTCTGCCGTGACCGCCTGCGCGATGCGCTGGGCGGTTTCCAGCGCAGCGGGGTGCATCGGCTGCGGCTGCCAGCTCTCGACGTAATCGCCGCTGACCTGGACGTGGCCGATCGGGGCGCAGAACTGCGTCTCCACCTGCCCGCTGGCGCCCACGGCGCGCACCGTCAGCAGCGTGATCTCGTAGTCGAAATCGATAAAGCCTTCCACGATCACGCGGCCGTGGCTGACGCGGCCGCCGGCCATGGCGTAGTCCCAGGCTGCCTTGACGCCCTCGGGCCCGTCGATCTTGCTCTGGCCCTTGCCGGAGCTGCTCATCACCGGCTTGACCACGCACGGGTAGCCGATGCCGCCGTCGATGGCAGCCTGCAGTTCATCCAGCGAATCGCAGAACTTGTACGGGCTGGTCGGCAGGCCGAGCGATTCGGCGGCCAGGCGGCGGATGCCCTCGCGGTCCATGGTCAGGCGCGCGGCGCGGGCGGTGGGGATCACGCGCACGGTGCCGGCGGCTTCCAGCGTTTCCAGCATGGGCGTGGCGATGGCCTCGATCTCGGGCACGACCAGGTGCGGCTTTTCCGCCTCGATCAGCGCCTTGAGCTGGTCCGGGTCGCTCATGGCGATGGTGCGCGCGTGGTGGGCTACCTGCTGGCCGGGTGCATTGTCATAGCGGTCGACGGCGATGGTTTCCACACCCAGGCGCTGCAGTGCAATCAGCACTTCCTTGCCCAGCTCGCCGGAGCCGAGCAGCATCACTTTGGTGGCGGAGGGGGAGAGAGGCGTTCCGAGGGTGGTCATGGCAGCGGGTGGGACGGGAAGGAAAGCCGAGATTGTACGTGTTGGGGGCTGTCTGTGGCGCCGGCGGGGGCGCATATTGGCATGGGCCAGGGAAGGGCGCCTGGCGGGCGTGCCACCCAATTCAGCGAAGAAGCATAAAAAAACCCGCGCGGGGGCGGGCTTGAAAAGGCCTGAGGATCCAAGACCGGACCGCTCAGGATCCATGCTAGGTGCTAAGCGCGCCCTCCGCATCCCCCGTTCGGGGCGGGCCGGCGCCGGCGCTTCAGGAAGTGGCCATCAGCGGCGGCTGCCGCCGCGTGGCCGCGGCAAATGCAATTTGCGCCAGACCCGCGGCCAGCCCCAACGTCACGCCGACCTGCCACGCCACGGTGTAGGAACCCAGCGCGTCGTAGACCAGCCCACCGCCGAAGGCGCCGAGAAAGCTGCCGATCTGGTGGCTGAAGAACGCCACGCCGCCCAGCATGGCCTGCCAGCGCAGCCCGAAGGTCTCGGCGATCCAGCCCGATACCAGTGGCGCCACGCCCAGCCACAGGAAGCCCATCACCGCGGCGAACACCAGCGTGCTCTGCGGCGTGGGCGCCGACGAGAAGTACCAGGTCAGCGCCAGCGACCGAATCGTATAGATGCCGCCCAGCAGCATCAGCTTGTTGAAGCGGCCTCCGGCCCAGCCGAAGAAGATGCTGCCCAGCACGTTGAAGCCGCCGATCACGCCCAGCGCCTGCGCGCTGAGCATCGGGTCCATGCCGCACACGTCCAGATATGACGGCAGGTGCGTGGTCAGGAAGACCAGCTGCATGCCGCAGACGAAATACGCCAGTGCCATCACCACGAACGGCGCGTGCCGCAGCGCGGTGCCCAGCGCTTCACGCGCGCTGTCCTGGCCGCGCCCCGCGGGCGACACCAGCGGCAACCGGTCCACGCGCCCGGCAAACCACGCCGCGGGCAGCATCACCAGCGCCAGCAGCACGAACGCTGCCAGCCCGGTGCGCCAGCCGTAGGCCTGCGTCACCATCTGCCCGATCGGCGCCGCCAGCAGCGCGCCCAGCGAGCCCGCGCCAGACACCAGCCCCAGCACCGTGCTGCGCAGCGCCGCCGACACCGGCCGCGCCGCTACCGCCATCGCCAGGGCGCTGCCGGTGCAGGCCATCGATGCGCCAATGGCCACGCCCGCGCCCAGTGTGATGCCGACCATGCTGTGCGCGGTCGCCAGCAGCACCAGTCCGGTCACATAAAGCAGCGAGCCGGCCAGCATCAGCGGCCGGAAGCCGATCCGCGTGGCCCAGGCCCCGGCCAGCGGCTGCAGCAGGCCCCACGCCAGGTTCTGTACCGCGATGGCGATGGTGAAATCCGATACCGAGATACCGATGTCCCGCGTCAGCGGCGGCATGAAGATGCCAAGGCTCTGGCGCAGGCCCATGGCCAGGCTGAGCATCACGGAGGCGCCGATCAGGATCGGCAAGGCCGGGCGCAGGGCTTCGTAGCGGGAAGGCGCGGTGGGGGTGGGCACGGTGTGGTCTCGTCGCTGTCGTTATCGTTGTGGGTCCCGCGGCGCTTTCTATGTATTGAATGTACTGGTATTTAAGTAAGCGCTGAATATACCGCAGGGTAGGGCGAGGGTATGTCGCAGGCCCCACCGTGTCAATTTGGCTTTGGGCCGGGCCGCCTTCCGCTTTGCCAAAGGCGGCCCGGCACCTGGTACAGCTAGTCCAGGCTGACCTTGGATGCACGGATGGTCTCGCCCCAGCGCTTGATGTCGCCGCTGACCAGCGCGGCGAACTTCGGCTGCGGTTCGCCGCCCGGGATGCCGCCCATGTCGCGGAACCTGGCCACCACCTCGGGGTCGCGCATGGCCTTGCACAGCGCTTCCTGCAGCGTGGCGGCAATGGCCGGCGGGGTCTTGGCCGCCGCAAAGAAGCCCAGCCAGCCCATCACCACGAAATCCTTCACGCCGGCCTGCGCCATCGTCGGCACGTCCGGCAGGGCGGGCAGGCGCTCGGCGCTGGTCACCGCAAGCGCGCGCAGCTTGCCGGCGCGGATCTGCGGCAGCGCCTGCGTCAGGTTGTCGAACATGAAGGTGGTTCCGCCCGCCAGCACCGAGGTCGTGGCTGGTGTCGACCCCTTGTACGGCACGTGAATCACTTCGGTGCCCGTGCGCAGCCGGAACAGCTCTGCCGTCAGGTGCGTGGTCTGCCCGATGCCGGCCGAGGCGTAGGAATACTTGCCCGGGGACTGCTTGAGCTGCGCCACCAGCTCGGCCACGCTGCGCACCGGCGCCTGCGCGCCGACCACCAGCACGTTGGCAAACGAGATCAGGTCCGTCAGCGGCATGAAGTCCTGCGGCTGGTAGGACAACTGCTTGTAGGCGCTGTAGTTGATCGCGTGCGAGCCGGTGTTGCCGACCAGCAGCGTGTAGCCGTCCGGCGCCGCGCGCATGAAGGCCTGCGTGCCGATGACGCCGCCGCTGCCGGGCTTGTTGTCGACCACCACCGGCTGGCCCAGGATGGCCGACAGCTTCTGTGCCACCAGCCGCGTCGGGATGTCGGTGGTGCCGCCCGGCGCGCCGGGCACGATGATGGTGATGGGGCGCTCAGGCCAGGCCGCGGCGCTGGCCGCCACCGGCAGCGTGGCGGCGGCGGTCGCCAGCAGCAGGGCAGCGGACGTGTTGAACAACGATTCGGGCAGCTTGTGTTTCATGGGTCTCCTCCATGTTCTGGTCTGTGTGCTGCTTGGCAATGCAAGAACGGCCGGCTTGCGGCCGGCCGTTCTCTAGTGCAGCGCGGATGGCATCAATGCCGTCCGCCTGGCGTGGGCCATCACTTGCCGGTCCACACCGGCTTGCGCTTCTCGGCGAACGCGGCGGCCCCCTCGCGGGCGTCGGCCGAGGTGAACACCGGCGCCAGCAGCGGGCGCTGGCGCTCGAACATCTCTTCGGCGCTCCAGTCGGCGGACTCGGCCACGATCTGCTTGGTGACGGCAACCGCCAGCGGGCCGTTGGCACCGATCTCGTCGGCCAGTGCGAGCGCGCCTTCCAGCGCCTGGCCCGGTTCGGTCAGGCGGTTGATCAGGCCATAGGCGTGGGCCTGTTCGGCGCCCAGCATATTGCCGGTCAGCGCGTATTCCATGGCGATGTGGTACGGCACCCGGCGCGGCAGGCGCATCAGGCCGCCGGCGCCCGCCACCAGGCCGCGCTTGACTTCCGGCAGGCCGAACTTGGCCGCTTTCGACGAGACGACCAGGTCGCACGCCAGCGCCAGCTCGAAGCCGCCGGCCAGCGCATAGCCTTCCACGGCGGCGATCAGCACCTTGCGCGGCGGCTTCTCGGTCAGCCCGCCAAAGCCGCGGCCGGGCAGGCTCGGGCGCTTGCCTTCCAGAAAGCCTTTCAGGTCCATGCCCGAGCAGAAGGTGCCGCCCGCGCCGGTCAGGATGGCCACGCTCAGGTCGTCGCGGCTTTCCAGCTGGTCGATGGCGGCGGCCAGTGCCGTCGCGGTCTCGAAGTCCATGGCGTTTTTCGCCTGGGGCCGGTTCATGGTGATCAGCAGCGTATTGCCGCGGGTTTCCAGTTGCAGCGTGTCGCTCATGCGAGTTTCCCTGTTCAGAAGGCGGTATCGGCGCAGCGCGGGTCAGCGCGGTGCCATGCGGATGGCGCCATCCAGGCGGATGGTTTCGCCGTTGAGCATGGGGTTCTCCAGGATGTGCAGCGCGGTGGACGCATATTCATCCGGTGCGCCCAGGCGGGGCGGGTGCGGCACCATGGCGCCGAGCGAGGCGCGCACGTTCTCCGGCAGCTTGGCCAGCAGCGGGGTGTCGAACAGCCCCGGGGCGATGGTGCAGACGCGGATCGCGCGCTGTGCCAGGTCGCGCGCGGCCACCAGGGTCATGCCGACGATGCCGGCCTTGGCCGATGCATAAGGAATCTGGCCGATCTGGCCTTCGTACGCGGCCACCGACGCGGTCAGCACGCACGCGCCGCGCTCACCGTCGATCAGTTCGTTCTTCGCCATGCGCGCTGCCCCCAGGCGCAGCGCGTTGAAGGTGCCGATCAGGTTGATGCGCACGATCGACTCGTATTTTTCCAGCGAGCCCGGCGAACCGTCCTTCTCGACCACGCGCACAGGCCCGCCCAGGCCGGCGCAATGGATCAGCGCGCGCAGCGGGGCAATGGCTTCGGCGGCGTCGTAGACAGCGTTCATCTGGTCGGTGTCGGTCACGTCCGCCTTGAGGAAGCGGACCTTGCCGCCGAACTCGTCGACCGCGGCATTGCCGCGCTCTTCCGACAGGTCGGCGATCACGACATCGACGCCGCGTTCCACCAGGCGCCGCACGCAGGCCAGGCCCAGGCCGGACGCACCGCCGGTCACGACGGCGGACATATTGGTCAGTTTCATGCTGTGTCTCCTTGATTGGATACGTTGTTCGGTAGAAGGCGCCGCTTACAGGCGCTCGATGATGGTGGCGTTGGCCATGCCGCCGGCTTCACACATCGACTGCAGGCCATAGCGCTGGCCGCTGTCTTCCAGTGCATGCAGCATGGTGGTCATCAGCCGCACGCCGGAGGCGCCCAGCGGATGGCCCAGCGCAATCGCACCGCCGCGCGGGTTCAGGCGTGCCGCGTCGGCGCCGAGCGCGCGCTGCCAGGCCAGCGGCACGCAGGCAAAGGCTTCATTGATCTCGTAGTGGTCGATCTGGTCCAGCTTCAGGCCGCTCTTCTTGATCGCGCGCTGGCTGGCGGGGATCGGGGCGGTCAGCATCATGACCGGATCGTCGCCGCACACGTCGAATGCGACAAAGCGGGCACGCGGCTTCAGCCCCAGGCGCTGCGCCATCGATTCGCTCATCAGCAGCATGGCGCAGGCGCCGTCACTGATCTGCGAGGCATTGCCAGCGGTCACGTTCCAGCCGATCTGCGGGAAGCGCGCGCTGAGCTCGTCGTTGCGGAACGAAGCCTGCAGCGTGCCCAGCTTCTCCACCGACGTGCCGGGGCGGATGGTCTCGTCGTGCTCGACCACGCCGTTGGGCGTGCTGATGCCCAGGATCTCGCGGCGGAAGGCGCCGCTTTCGCGCGCGGCGGCGGCCAGCGCGTGAGAGCGGGCCGAATAGCTGTCCATGTCGTGGCGCGACAGTTCGTACCTGGCGGCAACCAGCTCGGCCGCAACACCCTGTGACACCAGGCCCGGTGCATAGCGCGCTTCCATCGACGGGCCGTACGGGTTCTGGCCGATGCGGGCCGATCCCATCGGCACCCGGCTCATCGACTCGATGCCGCAGGCGATGACGATGTCATAGGCGCCCGCCATGATGCCCTGCGCGGCGAAATGCACCGCCTGCTGGCTGGAGCCGCACTTGCGGTCGATGGTGGTGGCCGGCACGTGGTCAGGAAATCCGGCCGCCAGCCATGCCACGCGGCCCGGGCCGGCGGATTGCTCGCCCGCCTGGGTCACGCAGCCGGTGATGACGTCGTCGACCAGACCCGGGTCCAGCTGGTTGCGCTCGACCAGGCCCTTGAGGACCTGGGCCAGCAACTCGGTGGCATGGAGTTCGGTAAAGGCCGAGCCTGGCTTGGAGCGGCCCATCGGGCTGCGGATGGCGTCGACGATGACGGCTTGTTGCATGCGGTGTCTCCTGAAAAGGCTGAGCGTTGCGAGTCGTGGCTGGGATATTGAGACATCCGTACCGAAATGTGCTCGTCCAATACGATGAATTGGGATTCTGGCTTCGGAAAAGCGTCGTGTAAACACAAAAGGCCAGGTTTGACTTTGGAAAAAACGAAGGGCAACATCCGGGTTTTGAGACCCGTGTATCAAAAAACCTTGAATCCAGGCAATGACATGACAAATGCATCACATGCGTCCCTGGCTCCGCCGCCCGCCGATGCCGACGGCGAGGCGCGCCTTGTCAGCGCGCTGGCGCGGGGCATTTCGATCCTCAACTGCTTTTCGCCGACGGTGCAGGAGCTCAGCAGCCGCGAACTGATGGAGCGCACCGGCCTGGCCAAGCCGACCCTGTTCCGCCTGCTCGATACTTTGTGCGAGCTGGGCCTGCTGCATTATTCAGAGCGCCTGTCGCGCTACGTGCCCGGGGTCAGGCTGATCAACCTGGCAGCGCCCGCGCTGGCACGCATGACGATCCGCCAGCTGGCGCGGCCGGCCATGCAAGAGCTGGCCGACCATATCGCCGGGCAGGTCGAACTGATCGTCGGCAGCGGCAATGCGCTGACCTACGTCGAAATCGCCCAGGGCGTGGGCAGCCATGTGTTCCGGCCCGAGGTCGGCACGCGCGTGTCGGTCTCGCGCACAGGTTCCGGACGCGGCTACCTGATGCTGTTGACCGAGGCCGAGCGCGGGGCATACCTGGCCCAGCTTCGCGCCGCCGATCCGCAGCGCGCCGACTGGCTGCAGGAGCGCCTGACCGATGCCGCCCGCGACCTCCAAGACCACGGCTTCTGCCGCGGCCACCGCGACTTGCACCGCGAGGTGGAATCGGTTGCCGTGCCGATGCGCACCCGCCGCGACGGCGAGGCGTGGATCTTTGCCGCCTCGGTGCCGGTGTTCAGCCAGCAGAGCAAGCAGATGGAGGAGGACATCGGCCCGCGGCTGGTGAGCCTCGTGCGCAATGTAGAGGGGGCGCTGGGCGTGGCCGCATAATCGCCACGGCTGCTGGAGGGCGCGCTGGTTCCCGGACGAGATCGCACTGGCAGCGCGCGAGCAGCGCCATGCCGACCACGTGGCGATGGTCAACCAGTCGGCGCAGACGCAGCCAGCCTGGCCCTCGGTTGACCCTCAGTTGCCGGTAAACACCGGCGTGCGCTTATTCAGGAACGCTTGCACCGCCTCGCGGTGATCGGCAGTCTGGTGCGACAGCGCCTGGAAGCCGGCGGACAGTTCCAGCAGCGTATCCAGGCGGGTATGCATGGCCTCGCGCATCAGGCGCTTGGCCAGGCGCACCGCGTGCGGCGGGTTGGCGGCGATGCGCCCGGCCAGCTCATAGGCCGTGGGCAGCAGCGCCTCGGGCGCGACCACGCGCGACACCAGGTTCCATTCCAGCGCCAGCCTGGCATCGATCGGCTGGCCAGTGAAAGTCATCTCGGCCGCCCGCGACAGGCCGATCACGCGCGGCAGCAGCCACGCGCCGCCGTCGCCGGGAATGATGCCAAGCTTGACGAAGGACTCGGCAAACTGCGCCCGCTCAGAGGCAATGCGGATGTCGCACATGCAGGCCAGGTCCAGCCCCGCGCCCATGGCCGCGCCATTGACCGCGGCGATGACCGGCACTTCCAGGTTGAACAGCGACAGCGGCAGCCGCTGGATGCCACAGCGGTAGTCCTGCCGGATTTCCATGCCCGGCACTTCGCCGGAGGCCTGGCGTTCCATGTCCTTGATGTTGCCGCCCGACGAGAACGCCGTGCCCGCGCCGGTAATAACCACGGCGCGCACGCTGCGGTCGCCGTGGATGCGGTCGATCGCGGCCAGGAACTCTGCCACCGCGGTATTGCCGGTCAGCGGGTTGCGGCGCTCGGGCTCGTTCATTGTCAGCGTGACGATATGGTCTTGCTGCTCGTAGAGAAGGAAGTTGCTCATGCTGGTGTCTCCGGATACGGGGATGCGGGGATTGCGGGCTGCGGTTGCCTGCCTTGGCGCCAAGGCTAAGCGACGCGTGCCCACACCGTCCAATATTCATTTCTTCGTCAGTAATATCCGCCACATATCGCTCGGCGGGCTCTGGACGTCAGCCGCCTTGCGCCGGCTGCACGATTTTCTGCGGGTAATCCCTGTATCCATAATCGGATCGCTCACCGATTATCTATAGGCCCCGGCCACCGCCCGGCATCGCGCAGTTCCGTAATCCTGCAGTCCCGAATTCCAACAAGAATGCCCTACAGGAGACGACATGAGCCATGCGTTGAAGCAGGCGACGGACCCCGTTGCCCCCGATGTTGCGATGATGCACACCCGCCGCCCCATGAGGCGCGCCACAGGCCTGCTGGCAGCCGCCCTGGCGCTGGTAATGCAGGTCTTGCCCGCCGGCGCCGCGGCGCCGCGCAATGCGGCAGCCAAGGTCGACGGCGCCTTCATCAGTGCCAACGCCAGCACGGCCCGCGACTGGCCCAGCCATGGCCTGGACTATGCCGAGACCCGCTTCAGCCGGCTCAGGCAGATCGATGCCGCCAACGTGCGCGACCTGGGCCTGGTGTGGACCTACAATCTGGAGTCGACCCGCGGCGTGGAAGCAACCCCGCTGGTGGTGGACGGCGTGATGTACGTCACTGCGTCATGGAGCGTGGTGCATGCGGTCGATGCGCGCACCGGCAAGCGGCTCTGGACCTTCGATCCCAAGGTGGACCGCTCGCTCGGCTATCGCGGCTGCTGCGACGTGGTCAACCGCGGCGTGGCGCTGTACCAGGGCAAGGTGTTCGTGGCCGCGTACGATGGCCGGCTGATCGCGCTGGATGCCGCCAGCGGCCGCAAGCTGTGGGAGCAGGACACCATCATCGACCGCAAGTACTCGTACACCATCACCGGCGCGCCGCGCGTGTTCAAGGGCAAGGTCATCATCGGCAACGGCGGCGCCGAATATGGCGTGCGCGGCTACATCACCGCCTATGACGCCGGCACCGGCGAGCAGAAGTGGCGCTGGTTCACGGTGCCGGGCGACCCCTCCAGGCCGTTCGAGGATGCGTCAATGGCCGCGGCGGCCAAGACCTGGGACCCCAGCGGCAAGTACTGGAAGGCGGGCGGCGGCGGCACGGCCTGGGACACGCTGGCCTTCGACCCAGAGCTGAACCTGATGTACGTGGGCACCGGCAACGGCGCGCCGTGGTCACACAGCAAGCGCAGCCCGGCCGGCGGCGACAACCTTTACCTGGCATCGGTCGTCGCGCTCGATCCCGACACCGGCAAATACGTCTGGCACTACCAGGAGACCCCGGGCGACAACTGGGATTACACGTCGACCCAGCCGATCATCCTGGCCGACCTGAAGCTCGATGGCCAGATGCGCAAGGTCATCCTGCACGCGCCCAAGAACGGCTTCTTCTTCGTCATCGACCGCACCAACGGCAAGTTCATCTCGGCCAAGAACTTTGTCGACGTGAACTGGGCCACCGGCTATGACGCCAATGGCCGCCCCATCGAGCGGCCCGAGGCGCGCGCCACCGACAAGCCCTATGACTCGGTCCCCGGGCCGTACGGCGCGCACAACTGGCACCCGATGTCGTTCAACCCGCAGACCGGGCTGGTCTACCTGCCGGCGCAGAACGTCCCGATCAACCTGATGGACGACAAGACCTGGAACTTCAATGAAGGCAAGCCCGGCACCCCGCATGGCAACGTGGGCTGGAACACCGCCAAGTTCCTGAACGCCGAGCCGCCCAAGAGCAAGCCCTTTGGCCGGCTGATTGCCTGGGATCCGGTGCAGCAGAAGGCGGCGTGGACGCAGGAGCATGTGTCGCCATGGAACGGCGGCACGCTGACCACCGCCGGCAACCTGGTGTTCCAGGGCACCGCCGATGGCCGCTTTGTCGCCTATGACGCGCGCAGCGGCGACAAGCTGTGGGAGTCGCCCACCGGCACCGGCGTGGTGGCGGCGCCGGTCAGCTTCGAGTTGAACGGCAAGCAGTATGTGTCGGTGGCAGTGGGTTGGGGCGGGGTCTACGGGCAGGCCCAGCGCGCCACCAACCGGCAGGGGCCGGGCACGGTCTACACCTTCGCCCTCGGCGGCAAGGCGCCGCTGCCGGCCTTTGCCGAGTACCGCGCCGCCAGGCTGCTGCAGGGCGTGAAATATGACCCGGCGCAGGTCAAGGCGGGCACCGGTCTGTACGTCAGCAACTGCGCCCTGTGCCACGGCGTGCCCGGCGTGGACCGCGGCGGCAATATCCCCAACTTGGGCTATATCGATGCCGCCTATATCGAGAACCTGGACAAGGTGGTCTTCAAGGGGCCGGCGATGGCGCGCGGCATGCCTGACTTCACCGGCAAGCTGACGCCGGACGACGTCGAGAAGATCAAGGCCTTTATCCAGGGGACCGCTGACGCGGTGCGGCCCAAGCCCTGAGGGCAGGGCCGGGCCAGCGCAAGCGGGAGCGAGAACGTCAGTCCTCGGCCTGGAAGCCGGTCGCCTCCACGATCGGCTTCCACGCGGCGCGCTCCAGCAGGATGCGGCGGCGGCCTTCCTGGCCGGAGCGCGCCACCACTTCCAGGCCCAGCGCTTCCAGCTTGGCCGCAGTGGCGGCGTTGGCCGAGGCGGCCAGGAACATCTTTTCCACGTGCGCCACCACGTCAGGCTGCGTGCCAGCGGGCACGAACACGCCGTACCAGCTGGTGGCGTGGTCATACTGGCTGAAGCCCTGTTCCTTCATGGTGGGCACTTCGGGCAGCGCCTTGGCGCGGCGCGTGCCGCTCACCCCAAGGAAGCGCAACTTGCCGCCCTTGTACAGCGGCATCATGCTGGCCACGGCATCCCAGCCGATCGACACATTGCCGCTGACCACATCCACCAGCATCGGCGACGCGCCGCGATACGGTGCGGGCGTGATGGCGATGCCTTCGGCCTTGCCAAGCGCCACCGTGCCCAGGTGGCCGGCGCTGCCGATGGTGGCCAGGCCAAGGCTGGCGCCGCCCGGGTTGCGCCTGGCCCAGCCCACGTATTCCTTCATGTTCTGGTAAGGCTGCTGCACGCCGGTCGCGACCGCGGTCGGCACATCGGTCAGCACCGCCGCGGGCACCAGGTCCTTGTCGGCATCGTATGACAGCTTTTTGTAGGTCAGTGGAAAGATGGTGAACAGGGGCGAGGGGCCGATGAACACGGTCTTGCCATCGGGCCTGGCGCGCTTCACGTAGTCGAGCGCCAGGCGCGCCGAGGCGCCGGGGCGGTTTTCGACCACCACGGTGCCGTGGCCGTCCTGGCGCAGTTGCTCGGCATACAGGCGCGCCAGGCTGTCGGCGGCGCCGCCGGGGGCGTAGCCGACGATGATATGCATCGGCTCGGCATCGGCCGCGCTGGCCGGCGCGGTCATGGCGAAGGCGGCGGCAGCGACAGCGGTCATGGCCAGCAGCCGGCGCGTCAGTCGGGATTCAGGAGTCATGGCAGTCTGGGCATCTTGGGTTGGGATGTCATAAGGACCTCGGCACCGGTCAAGGCAGCGCGGGCCATCGGCCGGTGAAATCATGGACCGATTCGTACAAGGCCGCCGCACGCAGCAGCTGCGCGTCGCCGCGGAACTGCCCGACCAGCTGCAGCCCGATCGGCAGCCCGTCGCAGCCAAAGCCGCAGGGCAGGCTGATGGCCGGATGCCCGGTCATGTTGAACGGCATGGTCCAGGGGAACCAGTTCGCGCGCACATCGGGATAGTCCTGGCCGTCGATTTCGATCTGGCCGAACAGGTCTTGCTCCAGCGGCAGTGCGGTGCGTGTGATGGTGGGCATGGCGAGCAGGTCGGCGCGCCCCAGCAGCGCCTGCACGCGCAGGAACAGCTGCGAGCGCTCGAACATCGCTTGCTGGTATGCCACGGCGGTGAATGCGGCGGCGGATTCCACCTGGCGCACGAAGGTCGGGCTCAGTGCCTCGCGGTGCTGCGCCACGACCGCCGCAAAGCGCGTGCGCCATACCGTGTGGTTGATGGCACGCCAGACGGGCTCGACGTCGAACCCGTCTCCGCCGAAGGGCTCCAGTTCGGCGCCTAGCGCGCGCAGCTTGTCCAGGCTGGCCTCGAACGCGCGCGCCACGTCTGCTGACACCGGGCGGCCCGGCGGCGCCAGGCAATACAGGATGCGCCGGCCACGCAGGTCGCCCTGCGGCTGCGCTGCGGCCACGTAGTCGGCGGCGGCCACGCCGATCGACCACGGGTCGCACGGGTGCTCGCCGGCCATGGCCTGCAGCATCAGGCCGGTGTCGGCCACCGTGCGCGTGGTCGGCGTCACGTAAGTCTGGTTGCCGAACAGGTCCTGCGCCTGGCTGTGCGGAATCACCCCCTGGCTCTGCTTGATGCCCACCACGCCATTGCAGGCGGCAGGAATGCGCGTTGAGCCGCCGCCATCGGTTGCCACCGCCAGCGGCGCGATGCCGCTGGCCACCGCCACCGCGGCGCCGCCGCTGGAGCCGCCACTGGTGCGGTCGGCATGCCAGGCATTGCGGGTGCGCCCGAACAGCGGCGAATCAGTCAGGCATTTGGAGCCGAATTCCGGCGTGGTGGTCTTGCCGACCAGGATCGCCCCCTGCATGCGCAACCGCGCCACCGCCACGGCGTCTTCGGCCGGCACGTTGTCGCGCATCGGCACGGCGCCAAAGGTGGTGCGCACGCCGCGGGTGTTGACGATGTCCTTGGCGGTGAAAGGAATGCCGTGCAGCGGGGGCAGCGGCCGGCCGGACATCATTTCCGCTTCCGCCGCGCGCGCCGCGGCCATGGCCTCGTCCGCGCACAGCGTGATGAAGCAGTTCAGCACCGGCTGCAGCCGTTCGGCGCGCGCCAGCACCGCAGCCGTCAGTTCCACCGGCGAGATTTCCTTGCGCCGGATGCGCTGCTGCAGTGCGGCGGCGCTGGCAAGACAAAGTGCTTCGCTCATTGGACGGGCGTCTCCTGAAGATGGCCGCGCATGCCGGCTCCGGCGCGCGCAGGCGTGATGGCGATAAGCTGGAACAGGCATCTTACAACCGGCCCGCGCACGCGGGGACTATCGCTGCGGGCGCGCGGAGGGCCAGCACCAGGGCATCCAGTGGATGCTGGCGGACATGGGCGCACGCATCGAGGCCGCCCGCTGCCTGGTCTATGCCTGCGCGCAGCGCTACGACCGCCAGGATTCCGATACCTCGATCCATGCCTCGATCGCCAAGATGCAAGCACTGACCTGTGCATGAAGGTGGTGGTGGACTGCCTGCAATTGCTCGGCGGCAACGGCTACCTGAAGGCCTGTCCGCTGGAGCGTTTCATGCGCGACGCCAAGATGAACCAGATCGGCGAGGGGACCAGTGAGGTGCACAAGAACCTGATCGGGCGCCACCTGATGAAGACTGCGGCGGCGATTCCGCGCCACCCGTGCCTGGACCTGGAACCCGACCAGTTCGGAGCCGCATGATGACGCACACGCCTGAGCAAGCGCAGCAGCAGGGCGCCGGCCATGACCCGCTCACCAATCCCCTGTGCCGGCGGCTGGGCAACTGTCGATGTAGATCGGATGCCCGGCATCGCGGAAGGCCTGGATGACTTCGAGCGCGGTCTCGGCGTGCAGGAAGCTGTGTTCGGTTGTCGAAGGGTACTCGCGCGGACGCTGCCGCGCAGCACGTGCTATCGCCGTACGTATTCAGCTTCTTCTTGTAAAGCGATGAATTTTTTCGTGCGCCGCGCATAAGGCAAGCATGATTTGCGCAATGCCGGCAGAATCCGGACAGTAGGGGGGGACGCTTGCCCGCATAGAGGACCTGGCCCATGACCACTGCCCCATTTGCAAGACAAGCACCATCGGCCCGGCTTGCCGCCCGGCGCGTCGACGGCCGGCACACGCCGGCCGTGACCCCGGGCAACGGCTGAGGGGGGGCGCATGGCGCTGGTGCTGCTGATCGCGCTGCCCCTGCTGGCCGCGGCGCTGACATGGTTGATCGGCATGCGGGCCGCGCGCTTGCTGGCGCCTGTCGTGATCGGGCTGCCTCTGGCCGCGCTGGCGCTGCTGCTGAGCCTGCGCGGCGCGGTCTTCGAGCAGCCGGGGCATGCGCTGGGCTGGCGCGTGGCATGGCTGCCGCAGCTCGGGCTGGACCTGTCGCTGCGGCTGGATGGCCTGGCGTTCCTGTTTGCGCTGCTGGTGCTCGGCGTAGGCCTGCTGGTAATCCTGTACGCGCGCTACTACCTCGCGCGCAATGAATCCGCGGTGCGATTCTTCTGCCTGCTGCTGTTCATGGCGGCCATGCTGGGCGTGGTGCTGGCCGGCAACCTGCTGTTGCTGGTGGTGTTCTGGGAGCTGACCAGCATCCTGTCGTTCCTGCTGATCGGCTTCTGGTCATGGCGCACCGATGCGCGCCAGGGCGCGCGCATGGCGCTGGCGGTCACGGGCGGCGGCGGGCTGGCGCTGCTGGCAGGGGTGCTGCTGCTGGGCCATATCTGCGGCAGCTTCGAGCTGTCCGAGGTGCTGGCGCGGGCCGGCAAGGTGCAGCACCACCCGCTGTACCTGCCGATGCTGGTGCTGGTCCTGCTGGCGGCCTTCACCAAGTCAGCGCAGTTCCCGTTCAGCTTCTGGCTGCCGCATGCCATGGCCGCGCCCACGCCGGTCTCCGCCTACCTGCACTCGGCCACCATGGTCAAGGCCGGCGTGTTCCTGCTGGCGCGGCTCTATCCGGTGCTGGACGGCACCAACAGCTGGTTCTACCTGGTCAGCATGACGGGGCTGGCCACGCTGATTGTGGGCGCCGGCCTGGCGCTGCTGCAGCGGGACCTGAAAGGGCTGCTGGCTTATTCCACCATCAGCCACCTGGGCCTGATCACGCTGCTGTTCGGGCTCGATACCCAGCTCAGCACGGTGGCGGCCATCTTCCATATCATCAACCACGCGGTGTTCAAGGCGTCGCTGTTCATGGCGGCCGGCATCATCGACCATGAAACCGGCACGCGCGACCTGAACCGCCTGCACGGGCTGGCGCGCTACATGCCGCACACCGCGGTGCTGGCCATCGTGGCATCGCTGTCGATGGCGGGGGTGCCGTTGTTCAACGGCTTCCTCAGCAAGGAAATGTTCTTCGGCGAGACCCTGGCGCAGGGCCTGCTGCGCGACTTCAACTGGGTGATCCCGACGGCGGCGACGCTGGCGGGGGCGCTGACGATGGCCTATTCGCTGCGCTTTATCTACGGCGTGTTCTTCGGCGCCCGGCAGCCCGACCTGCCCAACTACCCGCCGCACGAGCCGCCGCGCTTCATGAAGGTGCCGGTGGAGTTCCTGGTGGTGATCTGCCTGGTGGTCGGGCTGGTGCCGGCCTATACGGTGGGCGACCTGCTGGCGGCGGCTTCGCTGGCCACGCTGCGCGCGCCCCTGCCAGATTACAGCCTGAACCTGTGGCACGGGGTCAACCTGCCGCTGCTGATGAGCCTGGTGTCGATGGCCGGGGGCTCGGCGCTGTTCTTCCTGCGCCGCGACGCGCTGCGGCGCCTGCAGCAGGCGATCGACCACCTGAGCGCGCGCGAGTCGTTCGAGCATGGCATGCATGCGCTGGAACGCTTTGCCGCGGCCGTCACGCGCTGGCTGGAGAACGGCTCGCTGCAGACCTATGTCGCCTGGATGCTGCTGGCGCTGCTGGGCGGGCCGGCATACTTCCTGGCCGACCTGGAATTGATCAGCGGCGGCGTGCCGGCGGGCGCCATCGACCTGATCGGCGCCGCTACGCTGGCGCTGCTCGGGCTGTGCGCGGCGGGTGTGGTGGTGACGCACCGCCAGCGGCTGCTCGCGCTGGTGCTGCTGGGCGGCTGCGGGTTGATGGTGTCGATGGCATTCCTGCGGTTCTCCGCGCCGGACCTGGCGCTGACGCAGATCTCGGTGGAGGTGGTGACGATCCTGCTGCTGGTGCTGGCGCTGTTCTACCTGCCGCGCGAGACGCCGGAGCGCGCCGGAACGGCGCGCTCCGGGCGGGATGTGGTGCTGGCCCTTGGCGGCGGCACCTTGCTGGCGGTGGCGGCCTACGCCGTGATGACGCGGCCCTATGATCCGGTGTCTGCCTTCTACATCGACCAGTCCGTGCCGGGCGGCGGCGGGCACAACGTGGTCAACGTGCTGCTGGTGGATTTCCGGGGCTTCGACACCATGGGCGAGATCTGCGTGCTGCTGATCGCAGGGCTGGCGGTGCAGGCGCTGCTCAAGGGCATGCGGCTGGACACGCCGTCGGCAGCGCCCGATGGCCTGCCGTGGAGCAGCCAGGCGCATCCGCTGCTGCTGGCCATGCTGGCGCGGCTGATGCTGCCGCTGACGCTGCTGGTGGCGGTCTATATCCTGCTGCGCGGGCACAACCTGCCGGGCGGCGGCTTTGTCGCGGCGCTGATCACATCAGTGGCGCTGCTGCTGCAGTACGTTGCCAGCGGCGTGCGCTGGACCGAAGCGCGCATTGCGCCGGACTATCGCGCCATTGCCGGCGCGGGCATCCTGCTGGCGGGCCTGACCGGGCTGGGCAGCCTGGCCTTCGGCTATCCGTTCCTGACCACCGCCTTCGGGCATTTCCACATACCGGGCATCGGCGAGGTGGAGCTAGCCACGGCGATGATCTTTGACCTGGGAGTCTTCTGCACCGTGACGGGAACCACGCTGGTGATCGTATCGCACCTGGGCGTGCGCAACCTGCCGCCGGCACAGGCCGCGGAGGACGCCTGATGGCCGCGCTCTACGCCATGACAATCGGCATCCTGGCCGCGGGCGGCATCTACCTGCTGCTGCGCGAGCGCGTCTTCACCGTGGTGCTGGGGCTGACGCTGCTGTCGTATGCGGTCAGCCTGTTCCTGCTGGGCATGGGGCGCCTGTCGATCGGCCGGCCGCCGGTGATCGTGGCGGGCGCCAGCTATGCCGACCCGCTGCCCCAGGCGCTGGTGCTGACCGCCATCGTGATCGCGTTCGGCATGACGGCGTTCGCGGTGGTGCTGGCGCTGCGCTCGCTGGGGCTTACCGGCAGCGACCATGTCGACGCCGCCGGCCAGCCCGAGGGGCACGCTGCCGATGGCGCCGGTCAGGAGCCCCGGCCATGAACCACGCCGTGCTGCTGCCCATCCTGATCCCCATGCTTGCCGGTGCGCTGCTGAGCGCGATGCCGGCCCAGCGGCTGCGCGCGCAGCGCATCGTCTGCGCCGTGGCCACGCTCTTGCTGGCGCCAGTGGCGGTGCACCTGCTGCGCCAGGCGGCTGCCGGCGAGATTGCGGTCTATGCGATGGGCAACTGGTCCGCCCCGTTCGGCATCGTGCTGCAGCTGGACCGCACCGGTGCGATGATGCTGGCCCTGACCGTGGTGCTGGCCGTCGCTGCGCTGGCGGCGGCGGGGGAGGGCACGGCCCGGCAGGGCCGGCATTTCCATGCGCTGTTCCAGTTCCAGCTGATGGGCCTGAACGGCGCGTTCCTGGCGGGCGACCTGTTCAACCTGTTCGTCTTCTTCGAGATCCTGCTGATCGCGTCCTACGCACTGCTGGTGCATGGGGCAGGGCGGGCGCGTGTCGGCGCCGGGCTGCACTATGTGATCCTGAACCTGGTGGCGTCGTCATTCTTCCTGGTGGCTGTCGGCGTGCTGTATGGGCTGTCGGGCACGCTGAACATGGCGCACCTCGGCCTGCGCCTGGCCGGCCTGCCGGCCCAGGACCTGCCGCTGGCGGTGGCCGCCGGCGCCATGCTGATGCTGGTCTTTGCGCTGAAGGCGGCGCTGTTTCCGCTGTATTTCTGGCTGCCGCGCGCCTACGCCAGCGCCACCGGCCCGGTCGCAGCGCTGTTTGCCATCATGACCAAGGTCGGCATCTACGCGATGCTGCGTTGCGATGCGCTGATCTTCGGCGGCCCGCGGGGGCTGCTGGGGCCATTCCTGCATGACTGGGTGTTCGTGCTGGCGCTGTTCACGCTGGCGGTAGGCGCGCTGGGCGCGGTCGCCGCCGGCACGCTGCGCGCGATGACCAGCTACCTGGTGGTGGCATCAGTCGGGTTGCTGGCCGCCTGCGTATCGATGCAGACGCAAGCCGGCTGGGCCGCGGCGATGTTCTACCTGCTCAGCACCACGCTGTGCACCGCCGCGCTGTTCCTGCTGGCCGACGCGCTGGAACCGGAGCCGGCGCGCGAGGACGGGACCCCGGTCAGTGCCTCGCGGCTGGCGGGCCTGCTGTACCTGGTGGGCGTGGTGGCAGCGGTGGGCCTGCCACCGCTGTCGGGCTTCCTCGGCAAGGCCATGGTCCTGCGCGCGACCCCGCCGCCGTGGGTGCCGGCGCTGTGGCCCGCGGTGCTGGTGTCGAGCCTGCTGCTGCTGATTGCCGTGTCCCGCACCGGCACGCGGCTGCTGTGGCGGCTGCCGCATGCGGCGGCGCGCGTGCCGGAAGGGGATGAATACCTCGACGACGACCATCCCGGCGCGGCACGCCTGCGCGTGCGGCCCGACGCGCGCAAGCTGGCCTGCTGCGCACTGCTGCTGGCGGGCAATGTCGCGCTGACGGTATGCGCGCGGCCGGTCAGCGACTATGTGGCTGACGCGGCCGCGCAACTGCTGGACCGCGCCGCCTATCTGCGGGCAGTGCTGCCCGGAAAGCCGGCGTAAGCCATGCTGCAGCGTCTGCTTCCCCATCCCTGGCTGAGCCTGATCCTGATGATCATGTGGCTGCTGCTGACCAATAGCCTGGCACCCGGGCACTGGCTGCTGGGGGCACTGCTCGGCTGGGCCATCGGCCGGCTGGCCGACCGCTGGCTGGTGCTGGGCGCGTTCCGCTTGTCGCGGCCCGACCTGATCCTGCGGCTCAGCATCCATGTGCTGTTCGATATCGTGAAAGCCAATGTGGAAGTGGCCATCATGGTGCTGGGCCCCACCGCGCGCCTGCGCCCAGCCTTTATCGTGGTGCCGCTCGATGTCGAGCACGAGCTTGCCACCACCGCACTGATCAGCATCGTCTCGCTCAGCCCCGGCACGCTGTGTGCCGAACTGAGCGACGACCGCCGCGCCTTGCTCGTGCACGTGCTGGACCTGGAGGAAGAGGCCGCGCTGGTCGGGCTCATCAAGTCGCGCTATGAAACCCCGCTCAAGGAGATCTTCCAATGCTTGCCATCGTGATACCGGTCTGCCTGGTGATCCTGGGCCTCGCCTTCCTGCTGACCCTGGCGCGGCTGCTGCGCGGACCCAGCCTGCCGGACCGCATCGTGGCGCTGGACACACTGAATATCAACGCCATCGCGCTGATCGTGGTGCTAGGCATCAGCCTGGATTCGGCACTGTTCTTCGAGGCCGCGCTGCTGATCGCGGTGATGGGCTTTGTCGGCACCGTGGCGCTGTCCAAGTACCTGCAGCGCGGCGACATCATCGAATACTAGGGAGCGCCAGATGCTGCATCCTGTTGCGGAATTCATCGTGTGCGCGCTGCTGCTGGTGGGCAGCGTTTTCATGCTGGTCGGGGCGATGGGGCTGTTCCGGCTGCCGGACTTCTTCATGCGGCTGCATGGGCCGACCAAGTCGACCACGCTGGGCGTGGGCGGGGTGGTGCTGGCCTCCGTGGCGTATTTCAGCTTCCGGGGCGATGCCAGCCTGCATGAACTGCTGGTGACCGCCTTCCTGTTCCTGACCGCGCCGATCAGTGCCCACATGCTGGCCAAGGCCGCGCTGCAGCGCCAGCTGCCGGTGGATCCGTGCACGCGCGGCAGCGGCTGGATGCCGCGCATCCGCGATTAGGGCAGCAACGCGCAAACCCGACAGCCACAGGAAACGAAGCATGCCAACCGCGCCTTGGTGCCTGCTGCAACGGTTTACTTTCGCTGCAATGTGTCCTACACCCAGTCAGGCGATGCCGGCACCTTTCACGCCAGGGCAGGGGGTTTCATGGACTTGCAACACTCGGACAAGGTCTTCGCGGGCGCGATTCCTGACGTCTATGAGGCCTTGATGGTGCCGATGATCTTTGCGCCATACGCTGCCGACATGGCTGCCCGCATCGCAGCGCTGCAGCCGCGGCGGGTGCTGGAACTGGCCGCCGGCACCGGCGTGCTGACCCGGGAAATCGCCGGGCGGCTGTCGGCCGATACCATGATCGTTGCCACCGACCTCAACGCGCCGATGCTGGCGCGGGCCGAGCAGGCCGGCACCAGCCGCCCGGTGCAATGGCGTGAGGCCGACGCCATGGCGCTGCCGTTTGCCGATGCCAGCTTCGACATGGTCGCCTGCCAGTTTGGCGTGATGTTCTTCCCGGACAAGGGCCGCGCCTTCGCCGAAGCCCGCCGCGTGCTGGCGCCGGGCGGCACGCTGATCTTCAATGTCTGGGACCGGCTGGAATTCAACGCCTTTGCCCGCGATGTCACCGGGGCACTCGCCACGCTGTTTCCCGACGCGCCGCCCGAGTTCATGGCCCGCGTCCCGCACGGCTACCACAGCCAGGCCACCATCGAGCAGGATCTGCGCCTGGGCGGATTCCAGTCATCGCCGGTCTTTGAAACCGTCGCGGCAACCAGCCGCGCCAGCGCCGCCCGCATCCCGGCGGTGGCATTCTGCCAGGGCACGCCATTGCGGGCCGACCTGGAGCGGCGCGGGCCGGATGCGCTCGGCCAGGCAACCGACCATTGCGAACAGGCGTTCCTGCAGACTTACGGCGCGGGTCCATTGGCCGGTCCGATGCAGGCGCACGTGGCGATGGTAACCGCGCCCGCGGGGTAAAGCAGCCCCGGCAGGTCGCCGCCAGGCCATCGCCGGGGCGTGCGCAAATCGCCGCTTGCACCGATACTGTAGCCAGGCTCGGCTTGAGACAGCACGGATCGTCGGCTACCATCAGCGCGGCGCGGTCCGGATTCCCCTGGCGCGCGCTGTCGGACGATGACTACGATGCCCCTTGTTCGCGTGCTCGCGATCGGTCTGCTGTTAGGTTCGCTGTCGGGATGCGATTTCCTGCGTGGCTATGCTGAAGGCGAATCCGCGGTCATGCGGGACTTCAGGGCCGGGGCTCGTGCCGATGAGCTCGGGGCGGCGCGCTTTGTCTTCGATGACTTCGGCGGCCTGAGCACCGATACCCTGGAAACCAATGCGCTGCCGTGGAAGCTGGCAACGACGGCGCTGCTGCTGGCCGGCGGCCCCGGCGTTCCGGTCACCCATGACGCCTTGCGCCGGGCGCTGCGCGAGTTCGGATTCATCTATCCCGATGCGGTCCGCAACTGGCCGCGCCAGCAACAGCCCAGGTTCGACAAGCCCCTGGGCGTGGTCAGCGGAATAATCGGCCGGGACATCCCGAAAATCCGCCTGGAGGTGTCCAACCTGGGATGCGCATCGTGCCATGCGGGCATCACCTACGGCAAGGACGGGCGTCCCACCAACGATGTCTGGCTGGGGCTGCCGAATACCTCCCTCAACCTCGACGCCTTCGTCGCCGCGGTCTATCAGGCGGTGAAGCGGGTGAAATCCGATCCGGAGAAGCTCCTGTCAGCCATCCACCAGCTTTACCCCGACACTAGCAAGGAGGAACTGGATACCATCCGGAAATTCGTCTGGCCGCGGCTGGTGAAACGGGTGGCGGAACTTGAAGCCAGCGGTGACGAGCCACTGCCGTTCAGCAACGGGGCGGCCGGCAGCACCAATGGTGTCGCGGCACTCAAGTTCCAGTTTCATCTTCTCCCAGCGGGCATCGCCGCCAGTGGTTCCACCTCGATTCCGGAACTGGGCTACCGAAGCCTGCGCTCATCGCTGCTCTATGACGGCGTCTATACCAGCAAGGGCGCGCCGCGCTTCGTGCCGGTAGCGCCCGGTGCCGCCAATGATGCCGGGCGGCTGGCGCATATCGTGGCCTTCTTCACCGTGCCGACCATGGGCATGCCGCCGGATCGCGCCGGCCGCGCCATTCCGCGAGTGGAAGACGTCATGCGCTTCATGGCGGGCTACACGCCGCCGCCGTTTCCGGGCCCGGTTGACCGTCCCCGCGCCGCGCGCGGCCGCGCCATCTTTGATGCCCACTGCGCCCAGTGCCACGGCAGCTACAGCCAGGACACTGAGCGCCCGCGGCTTGTCAGCTTCCCCAACCGGTTGGTGGCACAAGCGGATATCGGTACTGACCCGACGCGTTGGCAAGCGATCGATCCCGGCCTGCTGCAAGCCATCTCGCGCTCCGAGCTGGGCAAGCATATCGACGCGGCAAGCACCGGGGGCTATGTCGCGCCCATCCTCTCCGGCGTGTGGGCGACGGCACCGTACCTTCACAACGGCTCCGTGCCCACGCTCTGGCATCTCATGCATCCGCAGGCGCGGCCCAGGCGCTTCTGGGTCGGCGGTCATGCACTGGACTACGGCAAGCTGGGCATCGCCGGCAAGCTCGATGCGGACGGCACCTGGGCCTATCCGGCCAGCTACCAGCCGTGGTCGAAACCCGTGCTCTACGACACGGCGACAGCGGGGCGCGACAACCGCGGCCATGAAAAGGCGTTCTTGACCCTTGCCGAAAGCGACAAGGATGCGCTGCTGGAATTCCTGAAGCTGCTTTAGCCTTGTGGGTTGTCCCGGTTCATGACTGAAAGGACTCACGATGCCGCCCGTTGGCAGCTTGACCCGGCTGAAGGCACGGCAGTAGCATCGGTTCAGCGCAACCAGGATGGAGCGCAGACGATGATTGTCGATCTCTCTCATGTGTTCCACGACGGGATGCCTGGCGTCCTCTTCAAGCGCGAAACCGGCGAAGCGGTCGAGTTGACCGCGCGTATCCGGCCGTTCATGACGCATGCGCAATCAGGCTGGCACTACGAGGGCAAAGCCTCGTTCGAGATTTCCGAGGTGGCGTTCCAGACATCCGTCGGCACCAAGCTGGATGCGCCCCGTCACCGCTTCGAAGGCGCGGAAGACATTGCTGCGCTCGATCTCAGCCGGCTGGTGCTTGACGGCGTGGTCATCGATGCCCGCCACGCGACCCCCGGGCAACAACTTGCGTGGCATGACCTGCAGTTTCCCGAGCAGCTCGCAGGCCAGGCCGTGCTGGTGAATTTCGACTGGGATCGCCATTGGGGGACGGAGATCTATCGATCGCACCCGTTTATCTCACGCGACGTGATCAGCCGGCTCTGCGACGCGGGCATTGCCTTGTTCGGGGTGGACTGCGCCAACGTCGACTCGACCCAGGATCCGGAACGCCCGGCGCACACCCGGTTTCTGGGACGAGGCATCCTGATCGTCGAGAACCTCACCGGACTGTCGCGCTTGCATGGCGTGCCGTTTCGCTTCTTTTCCATCCCGCTGAAGGCGCGGGACGCGGCGGCTTTCCCCGTCCGCGCCTTCGCCGAGGTGCGCGAACACGCATAGCCAGGACCGCGCCCGGGGTAAGGGCCGCAACCCGCAAGCGTCGTTGGCTCAGGATGCCTGCATCAGCTCTGCGGTGGGAAGTCTTGCGCTCCGGGGGATGCCGCGGACCGGCACAGGCCCAAAGCGCATGATGTTCACGAGCCGGTTTCTGCGCGGCAACCGCTGGCTTTCGGCAAGCAGGGCGGCATGGCCAGGTGAATCGGCCAGCGCCGACATCGGCACGCCGGCAAAGCCCCTGGCAGTCATGGCCAGCCAGAACCGGTACCAGCGGCGCCCGATGTCAAAGCTCGTGACGTCCGGTGCGGCATGAATCAGGACGATCCGGGCCGCGCTTTTCACTTTTGCGCTTTCCGATGCCAGCAGGCGGGTCAGCGAAAGCGCAGAGAGCAGCCGGATCACACGGGGTCTCAGCGCAATCGACGCACCCCAGGCTTCCCACCGCGACAGTGCCATGCAGTCGGCCGAAAGCCCGTCGCGCGGCCAGCCCGGATCGTGCGGTGACAAGCGCAGCCAGTGATAGAGCTCCTCGGCAAACCGTGGGTCATCCAATCCCGCAGCAGCAGCGTCGTCATACCATTGGGCGATTTGCGCCGTGCTGTTCTTGCTCGCCAGCGTGACGAATTCGGCGTGGTCCGCAGCGCATTCGCCCAACGAATTGATCTGCGGCGGGGTCGCACGGAGAAACTTGCCTCGATAGGCGCGGCGCGCGTCCACGAAGGCGGCAAGGGGATCCGGGCCCGCACCTGATGTGATCAGGGCAGATGCGGCCCGGCGAAAGTCCTGGGTAGCGGGAGGGTAGGGCAGGCTGGAGACCTCAGGCTGGGTGAGCCTCAACCCGAGCGTCGACAACGCCATGGTCATGCCTTCCCAGGCCATGCCCAGGGCGATCTGGTTGTCCCGCCCGGTGGGGTCGCCCACGGACAGCCATCGCGCAGGGTCTTCAAACAGTTCAACCTTGTCGCCGGCAAAGCGCCAGCGAGCGGGCTGGATATTGTGCGCGCTGGGGGCGCGGCCAGCCTGGGCAACGAGGGTGAGTTGCTGATCGCGCGTGAGCATCACTAGATGGCCTTCCTGAAGAGATGCAGCCGATGCAGTGGCCTGGCGCCCATCTTCTCCATCTGCTTCTGGCTGGCGCCATTCGAATCCGACACCCAGCTGATGCCCAGGTGCGAGTACCCGGCACCGCGCATCGCCTTGAGCAGATGGTGCAGCATGACGCCGTTGACGCCGCGGCTGTGGTAGTCCCTGCGCACGGAAAAAAAGATGATCGCCGCACGCTTGCGGCTGGCGCGGAACCTGATGAGATGCCAGAGCGTTGACAATTTCAGGCGGAAGCCGGTGGCGCGCAGAAACGGGTTGAGATCCGGCACGCACAGCAGCACCCCGATCGGTTCGCCCTTGAAATAAGCGGTATAGGACAGGCGCTCGTCGATGATCCACATCATGCCGGCGCAGGGAAACAGGAATTCCTCCTCCGTCAGCGGCACGAACATCGGGTTGTTGGCGAAGCCATCGTTCAGGACCGCGCATGCCTCCAGCAGGCGCCGGTCAAAGCCGCGCCGCCGGATGGGCTCGAATTGCCAGGCGGGATCCTGCAGCAGTGCGCGTTGCTTGCTTCCGATCAACTGCACCGGATCGTAGCTGCGCACGTCGAGCTCGAACGTGCGCATCGGAAAGAACGGCTCGAAGCCGCATGCCCGGAGCAGCCTGGCAATATGCGGCGGCGTGTATTCCTGGTAGGTGTATGGCGGATGCTCGAAGCCCTCGGTGACGATGCCGATCATCTGCGTGATCGTCAGGTTGAAACTGCCAGCCAGTTCCTCACAGCCGTTGTGCTTCACCCAGCCCGCCGCCGCGCCGAGCAGCGCTTGCGCGACCTCCACGTCATCGACGCAGTCGAACATGCCGAAGTAGCCGCGCTGCTGGCCGTATTGCTGATTGGACGCATCGTGGATATGGGCCAGGATACGGCCCACGATCTGTCCGTCCCGATGGGCGGTGAACCAGGTGCGGCGCGCAAACTGCCGGAACAGCGGGTTCTTCGCCGGGTCCAGCGCGCGCGCAAGATCCCCCTTCATCGGCGACACAAAATGGGTATCGCGTCCATAGCAGGCGAAGGGCGCCTCGAAGAACGCGTCGAAATCGCCTTCACGCAGCACTGTTGTCATGCGGCCTCCCGCTGTCCGAGATGGCGCGCCAGCCGCAGGATCACCGCGGCGCGCAACTCGCCGATGGCCGCGTTGGCGCCTTGCGGCAGGTTCAGCAGCACCACTTGCGCGGGCTGGCGCGCGATCAGCAGGGCATGCGTCATTTCGTGGCGCTCGAGCAGGTCCACCAGCTGCTCCGCGGCCTCGACCCGATCGCCTTGCCGGATCCTGGCCCACGCCCTGGCGTCGCCGATCGACACGGGCTCACGCCGCCTTCCTGCCAGCTCGAACAGTGCGTCCAGGGCGTAGCCACCAAGCTCCGCGTTGCCGAGCACCACATGGTCTGCGGTCTGCGGCAGGCGCCTGAGCGAATGCAGGAAACCCTCTGGCGTATCCAGCCGGGCGTGGAGCAGCCAGCGCAGGAACGCGTTGCCATCACCGGCCAGCGAAACGGCGCGAATGCGGACAAAAATGGCCGTCAGCAGCACCCATGCAATGGCAACGGGCATGCCGCGCAGGCCAGCCTCGGCAAAGCCCGGGCCGGGCCCGCGCGAAGCCAGCGCCATCACGCTGGCCAGCACGACGGCGAAGAGCAGGGCGGCTGCAATATGCACCAGCAGCCCGCGCACGACCCGCTGCGATTCCGACAGGTTCAGGAAGACATAGACGAATGCCAGCGCCCCCAGCGCCCCGAGGCGAACCGGCACATGGCCGAGTTCCTCGCGGAAGTCAGTGGCCGCGAGCGGCACGGCCAGGGCCACGACCACCACTACCGCCCGGGCCAGGCGTTCCTCGTTGTCGGACAGCTCGGCATCGCGCAGCCACAGCAGGAACCAGCCATTGCTTGCCGTCACCACGGCAAAGCAGCCAAGGAACGTCAGCAGCAGCGGCGTATTGCCCGACAGATCGGTAAAGAGATTGACGACGAAGAACACCACCGACACGCCCAGCGCCAGCAGCTTCAGCCACAACGGGTGGTGGCGCCGCACCAGGTGCTCGGCAAACAGGGTCATGGCAATGGGCAGCAGGGTTGCCGCTGCAAACACCAGTTGCGCAAGCAGCGTGCCGCCAAACAGCCAGGAAAAGCCCCGGACCGCCAGCAGCGCCGTCAGCACCCCGAACAGGAACAGGCCCGTGCCGGCCCCGGCCTCGCGCCGGGACCAAAGGAAATGCAGGTAGAGCCCGCAGCCCACCGCGCCGAGCCAGGTAACGGCCACATCGCTTGCCAGGGCGTCAATCACGCGTCAACCCTCATCTCGCATCAGCCTTGTCATGAAGCGCCGTACCAGCGCGCGTACGGCCCATGCCGTCAGCACATTGCGCGGTGTCTCGACACGCATGCTCCAGGGATTGAAGAAATAGCCGCGCACGCCGGCCAGCCGCGGCCGGCCGAGCACCAGCTTGATGGCTTCGAACGCCATCAGGTTGCCCGTGGTGATCACCATCGGCGCAAACGACATGCGCTTGCGCTTGCCGGTCAGCAGGTCCCTGGCGATGCCAAGCTCAACATGCCGGACGGAGCTCGAGTTGACCATCACATATTCCAGTTCCTTGCCCAGGCATGCCTGCCTGACCTCCGGCGTCAGGGACTTCCAGTCCATGCCGGCCGTGGGGTAGGACAGACGCTCCTCGGGCCGGGGATCTTGCGGTCGGACGACCGTGACCGAGGGCAGGGGAGCGGTATAGGCGTCGATGACGGTCGCACCATGCTCCCGCGCCTTGCGATAGAGCGCGATGCCCGCGGCCATGTCATCCATGCCGTTGACCACGATCTTGTAACGGCTCAGCAAGTCATCGAGCTTGTCGGTCCACTCCGCGCCGAAGGTCTCGATGGCAAGCTCCGGGTTGATGCGCCGGATCTGCGCCACGGTGGCCTCGACCTTGTTCACGCCAACGGTATCCAGGCTGGCAAACACCTGGCGGTTCAGGTTCGACACGTCGAATGCATCGAAGTCCGCCAGCGCAAAGCCGCCGATGCCGACCCGTGCCAGCGCCTGCAGGCAGGCGCCGCCCATGCCGCCGACACCGCAGATCAGCACCCGTGCATTACGCAATTGCTGCTGTTCCGCGTCGGTCACGAAACCGATGTTGCGGGTGGTGAATTCCTCGTATGAAAAGGGTGGAATCATTGGCTTTTCCTTGCGCGCAGGACTCCCAGCGGCTCACGCGGATTCAGCCAGTGGAACAATGGCAGGACGATCCGGCCGACAGCCAGGAACGCAATCTGATAGAGGATGGCGGGCAGCGAGTCCCGAGGCACTTCCCGCAACAGGTATTTCCGTGCGCTGGCCAGGTCCAGGCAGGCGATCTGCAGGAAATCGTCGCCGCGCTGGTAATCCAGCTCCCGCTGGCAGAGTTCGTTGGCGCGCTCGTCCCGATGCTTCGGCGCCTGGTCGAAGGTTTTCTTGAGATTGTCCGAGCCGCCCGTATAGGCATCGGTAATCACGAACCGCGCCTCGTCAAATCCCGCCGCCTGGTCAACACCAAAGACATGCCGATGCGATTTCATGATCTCGCGGGCCACGCTCAGGTGTTCAAAGCTGCGCCGCGACGGCTCAAAGGGATTGGGATAGGCCGTGACAAAGACCTCGGCGACCTTGCCGATGATGGCCGGCACCTGGGTCACATTGCTGATCCAGATCGGGCGCAGGCCGCGGCGAAAGAAAAGCAGGATGCAGGTCAGCCCGTACAGCACCCAGGACAGTCCTTGCGTGCGATAGCCCGGATCGACCATCACCAGCCCAAGGTGAATGGCCTCGGCCGGCCGTCCCTTGATTTCGACCGGCATGACCGACAGCGCGTTGAACGCAATCGGCCGGCCGCTGTCCCGGTCATAAAGCAGCGTGATCACGGCCCGCCGCAGCCTTTCAGGGTCGCCGGAAAGCACCCCGTAATCGAGATCCTTGCCGATTCCCCGTTGCACGATGCCGCGCATCTCAGCCAGCATGGCTTCAAGCTGCTGAGCGTCCATCCACAAGCCGGGCCGCTCGACGACCCGGATCCGGACGGACCGGCTGGCCCTCAGGCTCAGGTCCAGGTAGCGCAGCCGCTGTCGAAAACGCCCGATGAATTTGAACATGCAGGTTTGGCTGGTGCCTTGTTCTTGTGTGGCCGGACCGGGAGGCAAGTGTGGATTGGAGCATATAACAGCCAGGCTATGGTGTCACGGGCGTGGCCACAGATGCCGACAGCAAGCCAGTTTTGGTCGGGGGTATGTCTTTTCTATTTGGGCCAAGTACGGCAATACTAATTGGTCCTCATGCTCAAGTTACGCATAATGTATATTATGTTAAATCGAATATATCTCAGCCTGAGGGACTCGTTCCCGGTATCCCGCTGAGGCGTGTCTTCTAGATCTGATGCATATGTTCAGCAAGCTGGTCAAAGGCAGTTGTTTTGCCTAGAATACTGGACATATGCCTGCCTTTACCGATACCACCTCTGTCCTAGAGCGTCACTTGCTGCTGCAACTCGGCGACCGTATCAAACGCCTGCGGAAGGCGCGGAACGTTAGCACGGTCGAAATGGCCAAGCGCGTCGGCATCTCCCGGACGACCCTCGCTGCCGTTGAGGCAGGCGACCCCGCGCCGACGATGGGCACATACTTGCGCGTGATGTCCGTCCTGGGCGTGGCCGGTGACCTCGCCCTCTTAGTCAGTGACACGTTCCAGCCGCCGTTAGCCAATTCGGCGGCCGGCTCGTCCAAGCGTGCCAGACCACAAGTGCAGGTTATGGTCAGGACTGATCGCAGCCGCCATGAAGCTCAGGACTTGCAGAGCATGGCGCTCCACAAGGAGGCGATCCGCATGATTCATGACGATCCTGCGCTTCTGGACCGCGCCCAAGAGATCCTCAGACGATGGCGCTCGCAGGGAGACTCACGGTCTGATTCACTCTGGTCCGAGTGGGAAACGATTCTTGCGAACCGGTCGTGGCGCAAAGCGCTGGGCCGGACTCGGCGTGCTCAAGAGCTTCGGCAGGCCTCTCCCCTGCCGACGCTTCTACCCGATGCCGTTCGACAGGACGTGCTTGCACAGATCCAGGCGTTGAAGAAGGGCGTTGTCCTCGGGGACCAGGAATGAACCGGGAAGATCTGGAACACATCATTCGAGCTGCGGCCGACATTACGAACGAGTACGAGTTCGTTGTCGTTGGCAGCCAATCGATCCTGGGGCCGATCCCCAATCCCCCGGCGGTTTTCACGATGTCCGCGGAGGCCGACATCTACCCGCTCAATGCTACCGACAAGGCGGATGCGATTGACGCAGCCATCGGAGAGGGTTCGCGCTTTCACGAGACGTATGGTTACTACGCGCAGGGCGTCGGGCCTGAGACTGCGTGCCTCCCAGCCGGCTGGCAAAGCCGCCTGCAGCGCATCCAGACCGCGGGCACGAACGGGCGGGTTGGCTATTGCTTGGGCGTCGTTGACCTCTTTATGGCGAAGGCGGTAGCGGATCGCGACAAGGACCGCGTCTTCTGTATGGCCCTAATTCAGTACGGCTATGTTTCGCCGCGCGCAGCGATCGGCCTCGTCGACGACATGCCGATAGAAAAAGCTGCACAGGGACGACTGCGTGCACGCATTAAGCGCTGGACGAAAGCATTGCGGGACCAAGGTCATGCGGTCCCCGCCGATGACGCCTAGGTCTGCTTTCAGAGGGCGCCACAACATTGACCGCGCGTCGCATCCACACCGGCATCTGCCCTGCCCCGCCCGACTGAGCCCCTCAGTGTTGCGGTAACAGACAGGACGTGGGATCGGCGGCGGTGAAATCACCCGCAGCCTGGCGCGCCCCTACACCTGCCTGTACTCGGCCACATGGGGCCTGGAGCCACCGGTCCGATCCCTGTGACGCTCTCGTTTGCCCGCCAGCCGGTCAGTTTCCTGTCGGCACCGACCAGTCCTCCACCACTAGGCCAGGGACGCGCCAGAACGCCTGATCATTGGTCACCAGCACTGCACCCGCCTCCCGCGCATGCGCGGCAATCAGCAAATCCAGTGCGCCCATCGGCTGCCCTTGGGATTCCAGCACAGCGCGGGTCTCGCCATAGCTGGCCATCACCGAAGACGCCCAGGGCAACACCTCAACCCGGCGCAGCAGCTCGTCGACGGCGCGCGCGAGGCGCGCTGCGCCGGGGCGCTTGGCCAATCCGTACATCAGTTCCGCGCCGGTGATGGCTGACAGGCACAGCGAAACCATTGGCGCGGCCGTTACGCGCGCCACGACTGCTGGATGTCCCCGCAGCAGATGGCTCACGATATTGGTGTCGAGCATGTAGCGCGTCATTCGAGGCCAGCCAGCGGATCCCGGGCTTGTTCGCCCTGCGTGCGGTCTGCCAGGAAGTCTGGGGGCACGGCACTACCCTCGATCTCAGCCAGAAAGCTGTCCCAACTCTCCGGACGGCGCGACAGAATCACGTCCCCTGTGGACGGGTCACGGCGTATATAAACCTCACGCTCAGCGAAGCGGAATTCCTGCGGCAGCCGCACCGCCTGGCTGCGGCCAGTGGTAAAGATCTTGGCAGTGGTGCTCATGAGTGTTTCCGTTGGTATAAGTGTCTTGAGTAAACCAATTTCACGAATGAAAGTCAGATGCCAGTCACATGAAGAACGAGCTGGCATCGCCGATGAAGTGCACCATCGAACTGAACGACGTGGAGAAACGAACCTTGGAAGAGCTTGCGCTGCGGCATCCGTATGAAGACTTCAGGGTTAGAGGACAAGGCTTGTTGCTGCTCGGTGCAGGTCAACGAGTGCACGAGATCGCGACGCAGTTGGATGTGAGCAAGAAGACTGTGTACAACTGGACGAACGCCTGGCGCGAGAAAGGGCTG
>NZ_KB903158.1:0-45982 GCF_000379565.1 Cupriavidus sp. UYPR2.512
CCTGCACGCTCTATGCTGCTTCAGCGCCGTGCAGGAACATGAGATTGACTCGAACTATCGGATCATCCGAACCTACGCCATCACCGCTCTCAAACCTGTCCTGCCAGCGGCGCTACTGGGACTGCGCTGGGCCAAGGCTGCGCTGAATGAGACCTTGGCCTTGATCGCAACACGTACCCATCGCGTGCGACCGGATCGCGCTAAACCACGTCCGCCTCGCCAGAAACCTCATCGACATGCCGCCTATAAGGCTTGCTGATGTCCTTATCTTGGGTGGATTGGCCCGCACCCCCGCAATTGAATGGCCAAATGATTCAAGGAGCGCGCAAATGAGTAATCCATCGGCAGCGCTGGGCGCTAATCGCCAGATCCCGGAAGGCACCCGCTGGCTGCAATTGATTGTCGGTGTGGTCTGCATGATCGCCACCGCCAATATCCAGTACGCCTGGACCTTGTTCGTCCCTGAAATCCAGGGCACCTACGGCTGGTCGCGCGCCAGCATCCAGATCGCCTTCACGGTTTTCGTCCTTGTGCAGACCTGGCTGGCGCCGATCGAAGGCTATTTCATCGACAGGTTCGGCCCGCGCATGATGGTCGCCTTTGGCGCGGTCTTTATCGGCGCGGCGTGGTGCATCAACTCCCAGGCCACTACCCTGATGGGTTTCTACGTCGGCGCAGCCGTTGGCGGCCTTGGCGTGGGCTCGATCTACGCCACCTGCATCAACAACGCGCTCAAGTGGTTCCCGGACCGCCGCGGCCTTGCGGTGGGCCTGACCGCGGGCGGTTATGGCGCCGGTTCTGCGGCGACTATCCTGCCGATCGCGGCCATGATCGAGTCGCAGGGCTTCCAGCACACCTTCCTGTTCTTTGGCCTGCTGCAGGGTGGACTCGCCTTTGTCGCGGCGTGGTTCCTGCGCGCACCAAAGGGTACCGAGGTGCGGGCTTCGCAGAAGCTGGTCCAGGCCACGCGCGACTACACGCTCAAGGAAGCGATGTTCACCAGGCTGTTCTGGCTGATGTTTGTGATGTTCATCCTGGTCGTCACCGGCGGCATGATGGCCGTGGCCCAGCTTGGCGTCATCGCCAAGGACCTGGGCGTGAAGGAGTTCAAGGTCGACCTGCACTTCTTCGTAATGGCCGCACTGCCGCTCGCGCTGATGCTCGACCGGATCATGAACGGCATCTCGCGTCCGTTGTTCGGCTGGATCTCGGACAACATCGGCCGTGAGAAGACCATGGTCATCGCCTTCACCCTGGAAGGCCTTGGCATCATCGCGCTCGGGTATTTCGGCAGCAACCCGTACGCCTTCCTGATCCTGTCGGGCGTGGTGTTCCTGGCCTGGGGCGAGGTCTACTCGCTGTTCTCGGCACTGGCCGGCGATGCCTTCGGCACCAAGCACATCGGCAAGATCTACGGCGTGCTCTACACGGCCAAGGGCATCGGCGCACTGTTCGTGCCGGTCGGCAACCTGATGATGGAGGCGACCGGCACCTGGTCGACGGTCCTCTACACGGTGGCGGGCATGGACCTGACCGCGGCCTTCCTGGCGATCATGGTCTTGCGGCCAGTGCTGGCCAACCATGTTGCTACCTCCAGGAGTCTTTTCTCGAAGGAGACGGCGGCGGCGGGGACGCAGGTGCCAGCCTGACCGGCCGATACACAGGCGTTTAGTAGCAAACCGGGCGGGCTTCTTCGGAAGCCCGCTTTTTTCGTATAGCAGCCGCCATGCCTCGCTGGAGGACTCGGCCGCGCTAGTTCTCCCGCTAGTTCTCCTGAACCAGCTGGAATGCGGTCCTGCATGCCTTGGCCCATTCCCGGGCCAATTCCCTGCGCTGCGCGGTCCGGGTTGCCATCGCTTCGTCCAGGCCGGCCGCCAGATTCTGAACGGTCACCGCGGCCGGCGCCCCGGCCGCGCCCCAGGCCGCGGCGAAGGCGACTTGCTTGCTGGTGCCCGGAAGTTGTGCGGGCCGGAGCAGGCCAAGCCATGGCAGGAAAAACGCGCCGGCGACTATGCCGCCGTGCAGGCTGCTGCCGACAAAGCCCTGGCTGTGCGCAATCAGCGCACAGATATCCCACAGATTGAGCGAGTCGAACAGGACCACAGGCGTGCCGCGCAGTCGTGCCGCCAGGCGCTGGTAGCAAGCCAGGTCGTCGTGCCAGGGTGCGGCGCCGGCGCGAAACAGCACCACGCCCAGGGTCCTGGCCCGGGCGATACGTTCGAGCTGGGCCGCCAGCTCTGAAAGGGTATCGTCATCGCCAAAATCCGCGCTGAACTGCACGGCCAGGTATCCGCCGGAGAACCCTGACACGATGCGGGCGCACTCGCCCTGGCGGGCGCGGCGGCGGATGCAGGCGCCGAACAGCTCGGCCACCAGCACGGCCGGATCGGGCTCCAGGCGGCAGGCAATGCCGTTCTCAGCGAGCATGGCCCGGGTCTGATGGTCTCGTACTCCGACACTGGTGGCGGCACCGAGCTTGGCTGCCACCTCGGCCCGCATGGCAGGCTCAACCGATCCAAGTTCAATGCCGCCGACGGCGTGGACAATGACATGCCGGACGTTGGCAAGGATGCCGGCCGGCATCAGGTAGGGGATCAGGTCCCGCACGCCCAACTGCGCCTGGGCCCAGACCGTCCGCTCGTGCGGCCGGGCATCGAGCAGCGACACCACCGCCCGGGCCTGCTCGGGAGGCTGCAGCATCACGGCCGCCTCCCAGAGCGAGCAGGTCAGGGTTTCGCCACCCACATGGATGACATCGACGGCGCTGTCGCCCACGGTGGCTGCCAGCCGCGCCAGGGTGTGGACCCGATGGCCGCCATGGATGCTCAGGTTGCGCTCGGCCAGGCCCCCGTAGAATGGGTTGGCCTGCCCGCTCAGGCTTCGCATCACATGCGGCAGCAGCAGGTCGCCGAAGTTGTGGCGATCGAAAGCGCCAAACAGGATCGTGGGGAAGCCGGTGGTTCCTGACCGGGATACTGGCATGGCGTCAGCGTCAGGCAAGCACCAGGTCCCGCATGTCGGCGCTGTCGAAGCCTTCGGTGAACCCCGCCTTGATGCCGGCCAACAACTGTGTGGCGGGTTCCACCTTGCCTTGCTGCCGCCACAGGTGTGCGAGGTTCAAGGCAGCCCGCAATTCGAACGACCTGGCGTGTTGCTGACGCGCGATGTCGATCGCCTTGTGGAAGCAAGCTTCTGCTTCCGCTTCCGCTTCCGCATTACCATCAGGCCTGAGACCCGGCGAGCTTTGTCCTTGCAGTATCAATTCACCCTTGATGCGGTGCCACTCAGCTTCGCAATAGTGTTCCCCGGTCTTGTCCACCGCGTCTTTTGCCTCGGCAAGCGCGCTCAGGGCTGACTGTAATTGTCCCTGGCGTCCATAGGCATGGGCGAGGAGACACTGGAAATGCGAATGCCCCAACGCTGCCCCCGTAGCGTGGTAGGCCGCCAGCCCCTCGCGCATCTGCGCGATGCCTGGCTCAGGCTGCCCCTGTTCGGCCAGCGCCCAACCGCGAAGGATGGTCGTCCACGCAAGCCAGAGCGGGAAACCTTGCTCGGTCGAGAGCGTGATGACTGCCTCGGCGTATTCTTGCGTGCGTTGGGGCTCGCGGCGGAAGTGGTGCAGTTCTGCCGTCTGGCACAAGGCATGCGCTAGGCTGAATGGGTGGGACAGCTCCCGTGCCAGCGCAACCGCGTCCTGCGCGCTCTTGCTGGCCTGGTCAGGATAGCCAAGACTCCAGAGGACCAGGGCCGAAGTCGACAGGGCGCGTACCTCCGGATCCACGCCATGGACATTCAGGTGGGTGTGATGCGATCCTGCGCCGTAGAGCGCAAGCGCTTCACGCAAGTGGGCATGCGCCATACTGAATCTTCCCAGGTAATACGAGGTCGTCGCAATCGAGACATGCGCCTCGCCCAACAACTCCGGATCCTTCTTTTGCTCGGCCAGGTGCAGCAGTTGCTCCCCTAGTTCGTAGGCCTTCGCATGCTCTGCACGCAGGGAGAAGTAGGTGCGCAACCCGACCTGCGTCGGAAAGAGCTCTGGTGTGTCCCTGGCCGGACCGCACAGTGCCAGGGCGCGGCGGTAGGTCGCTTCCACCTCGGATGAGGCAAAGCCCCTGGCGGCAATCAAGGCCGGCCCGATAGCAAGCCGCAGCGCGAGCTCCTGGCGGGCACGTTCCGGGGTGTCGGGCTGCCGGCCAAGCAGTACCAGCGCGGCATTCAGGTGGCTGATCGCCTCATGATAGGCAGACCGCTGCACGGCCTGCTGTCCTGTGTATTGCAGGTACTCCACTGCCTTCGGATCGTTGCCGCCCAGGCTGTAGTGCCGGGCCAGTTCACTGTAGTGGTCTTTCAACTGATTCTGGAAGAGCGCTTCGATCGCCTGGGCCGTGCGTTGGTGCAACGTTGTGCGTTGCTCCGTGAGCAGGCTGTTGCCGGCCACCTCCTGGGTCAGTGCATGCTTGAACGTGTATTCGATATCGGGGAATGCTGGCCGCTCATAAATGAACTCCCCCAACTCCAGTTGGGCGAGGAGTGGGCGCAACTGGTCATCCGGCAGCGCGACAACCCGCTGGACCAGGCTCAGGGAAAATTCCTTCCCGATCACGGCCAGGGTTTGCAACAAGTCCTTCCCGGCACGGGACAGCCGATCGATGCGCGCGGCCAGTACGCCCTGTACCGTAGTCGGGATATGCAGCGCGGCGGGCGTCTTCTCGATGCGGTAATGGCCGGGCTCACCCAGCAAGGCTTTCTCCTCGCACAGGGTCTGCACCACCTCTTCCATAAAGAAGGGATTGCCCTCGGTCTTTTCCAGAATGAGGCTCTTGAGGGGCATCAGCGCGGGATCGTCGCCAAGGAGGGCGGCGAGCAGTTGCTGGGCCTCGGCCTGGCCCAATGGATCCAGCCGCAGCGGAATGTATAAGTCCTTCCGGCCCTGGCCATGCTGGTACTCGGGCCGATAGTTCAGCAGCAGCAGGATCCTGGCGCCAGGAAGGCGCTCGATGAGGACATCCAGAAAGGCCTCGGTTTCACTGTCCAGCCATTGCAGGTCCTCGAACAACAGAACAAGCGGCTGATTCCGGCTCTCGCGGCACAGCAGGCTCGTGATCGCCTCGAACGTGCGCTGGCGTCGGATTCTGGCATCCATGTTCGGCAATGCCGAACCGGGCTCGCTGATGCCCAGCAGGTGAAGCAGGTATGGCAGCACGTCCTCCAGTGCCCGGTCGAGCATCACGACCCGGCCTGCAACCTTTTCCCGGTACCTCCGTTCATCGTCGTGGGCTTCGATCTGGAAATAATTCTTCACCAGTTCGATCAGCGGGAGGTAGGCAAAGGCCTTGCCGTGGGACACCGAGAACGTTTCCAGCGTCAGGCAACTGCCGAGCGAGCGCGCCTTGAACTCGTGGAATAGCCGCGACTTGCCGACCCCGGCTTCGCCAACCACTGCGACGATCTGGCCCCGGCCGGCCGCGGACAGTTCCAGTGCCCGTTGCAGCGTCTCCAGTTCGGCCTCACGCCCCACGAAGCGCGCCAGGCCGCGATGCGCCGCCACCTGCAGGCGTGTGCGCAGCGGGCCGGTTCCGGTCAGTTCATAGACAGCCAGCGGCATGGGAATGCCCTTGACCTGGGCAACGCCCAGCGGCTTGAACGCGAAGTATCCTTGCGCAAGCCTGTGGGTGGATTCGCTGACAAAAATGGACGAGAGCGCGGCCATGGTCTCCATCCTCGAGGCGATGTGGATGGTGTGGCCGACCGGGTCATAGTCCGTGTGCAGGTCGTCCTTGCGGATCGAGCGAACGACCACCTCGCCGGTGTGGATGCCGACCCGGATCTGCAGCGAGATGCCTTGCTCCAGCCTGAGCCGGTCGCTGTGCCGCTGCATCGCCTTCTGCATGCGCAGCGCGGCGTAAAGCGCACGCTGGGGGTGGTCCTCATGGGCGATCGGTGCGCCGAACAGCGCCAGGATGCCGTCGCCCAGCGACTTGGCGACATAGCCTTCGTAGTAGTGCACCGCCTCCATCATCAGTTCGATCACCGGCGTGATCAGGCGGTGTGCTTCCTCCGGATCCAGGTCATGGATCAGTGCGGTCGAGCCCGCCATGTCCGCGAACAGGACAGTGATGGTCTTGCGTTCGCCAGCGGGCTCGCCGCGGGCTTCAAGCGCTGCCTGCTCGCTCCGGATGCGCTCGGCCAGATGGGGCGGCGTGTAGGAGACAGGCGAGGTGGGGGCAACTGGTGCCGGATCGCTGCAGGGTTCGCCGCAGGAACTGCAGAAGCGTGCCCCCGGGGGCACGGCGTTGCCGCAGCGCCGGCATTGGCGGATGAGGGATCTGCCGCATTGCTGGCAAAAATTGGCGCTTGCGGGGTTCTCAAATCCGCATTTTGTGCATTGCGCCATGGGACCCTCCTTGGGAACGCCTCCTCCGTAGGATTAGATTCCCCAAAACCGCCCATCGCAAGTGGCTTCGGCCACCAGGGCAGTGGGCCGGCTGTGCGCCAAAGATCGTAAAGCGATTCACGGCGCTCCCGTCAACGATGCATGAGCGGATAGGCCACCAGACCGATCAGCGCCCCGCCGGCCACGATCACGGGTTCAGGCAGCTTCTTGAACCTGAGCAGCAGCGCCACCGTGCAAAGCGCCAGCAGCACCGTAGGCACATCCACGATCGAACGCCTGGCCAGCACGATCACCGCGCCGGTGATGGCTCCCACTGCGGCAGCGGTCACCCCGTCGACAAAGGCCAGGATGGCGGGCAGCTTGCCGTATTTCTTGAAGTAGGGGGCCGGCAGGACGGTGAACAGGTAGCACGGCAGGAGCCATCAGGAATGACGGCAGCACGAACGCGATCCCGGCCAGCGTCGCGCCCGCGATCCGGTAGTGGACATAGCCCAGATAGATGGCCAACTGCGCGGCCAGCGGGCCGGGTGCCAACTGTGCCAGGGCCAGCCCCTCCTTGTAGTCGGCGTCAGTGATCCACTGGCGCCGGTCCACCAGGTCGCGATGCATATAGCCTGCCAGCGCCACCGGACCGCCGAAGCCGAGCGTACCCAGGCGCAGCATATAGCCGACCAGCTGCCAGAGGGTGTAGCGGCCGTTCCGTGAGCGCGGCCGGACGGGTTAGGGCCTGCGAGACGTTGCTCATATGGTGGACCTCAGGGGCATGGTGCTATCGCTTTCCGGAAAAATACACATAAGGGGAATCGAGGGTACGGCCGATTTCGGCCAGCAGCGCGTCGTCATCCGCCAGGCGCTCGCGCGCGCCGGCAAGCACGGCTTCGAACCCGCCGGCTTCGGGCATCTGGGCCCCGCCTATATCCAGGGCGTGGACCATGTTGGCCAGGCGGGTCAGTCCGCGGTCGGCGTCCAGTCCGAAGCTGCCCAGCAGCACCTCCGACCGGCTCGCGGCATTGGGCTACATCTGCTTTGCCGCGGACGTGTACGGCAAGGGCGTCCGTGGTGACGAGCTGGGAGACAACGCATATCTCATGGGCCCTATGACGGCGGATCGCCGCTTGTTGCGCCGGCGCCTGCTGGCCGGGTTCGATGCGGCCACCAGGTTTCCCGGGGTCGATGCGCACCGGATGGCCGTGGCCGACAGCTTGCTGCGCCACGTGGTGAAGGCGTTCCCGCTGGTCTGAAGCAACTGTGCTCCCCGGGCAAGCGCCTGTTTGTATGTACCCGGGGGCACCCGTGAAATCTAATCTGGTGACACCGCAACGATCCGGTCCCCGCCCGTCAGCAGCACTGGCAGGCGGCCGGACAGCGCCCCCGTCGTTACAGGACACCACGCCAATGAGCTCCCCGACCCCTGAAAAAGGCCACATCGCCCCCTACACCCACCCCGCCGCCGGCTGGGGTGCGTTGAAGTACGTTGCCATCAACCTGATCAAGGAGAAGGTTGCCGGAGGCAAGTACAAGATGCTGTTCAAGCAGAACCAGGCGGATGGCTTCGACTGCCCCGGCTGTGCCTGGCCGGACCGCCAGCACGCCTCCACCTTTGAGTTCTGCGAGAACGGCGTCAAGGCCGTGGCTGCCGAGTCCACCAGCATGCGCGTGACCCCCGAGTTCTTTGCGCAGCACACGGTGACGTCGCTGATGGCGCAGACGGATTATGAGCTGGAGCAGCACGGGCGGCTGACGCACCCCATGGTCTATGACGCGCAGACCGACAAGTACCGTGCGATTGCCTGGGCCGAGGCCTTTGCGCTGATCGGGCGCCACCTGCGCGCGCTGCCGGATCCGAACCAGGCCGCATTCTATACGTCGGGACGCGCCAGCAACGAGGCCGCATTCCTCTACCAGCTGTTCGTGCGTGCCTATGGCACCAACAACTTCCCCGACTGCTCGAACATGTGCCACGAGGCCACCAGTCGGGGCCTGCCGCCGACCATCGGCGTGGGCAAGGCCACCGTGGTGCTGGATGATTTCGAGCATGCCGACACCATCCTGCTGTTCGGCCACAACGCGGCCACCAACCATCCGCGCATGCTGGGCGAGCTGCGCGAGTGCGCGCGGCGCGGTGCCACCATTGTCTCGATCAACCCGCTGCGCGAACGCGGGGTGGAACGCTTTACCAGCCCGCAGCATCCGGTGGAGATGCTGACCGGCTCCAGCACCAAGATTGCCTCGATGTTCGTGCAACCCAAGCTCGGCGGCGACTTTGCATTGATCAAGGGCATGGCCAAGCGCCTGGACGAACTCGACGAAGAGGCCATCCGGCACGGCCGCGAGCGCCTGATCGACGTCGATTTCGTGCGCGAGCACACCATCGGCTTCGGCGACTTCATCGAAGACCTGCGCGCGCAGAGCTGGGCCGACATCGTCGCCGAGTCGGGCGTGTCGCAGGAGGATATCGATGCGCTGACCCAGGTCTACGCCAGGGGCAAGCGCGTGATTGCCTGCTGGGGCATGGGCCTGACGCAGCATAAGCATTCCGTGCCGACGGTGCAGATCCTGTCGAACCTGATGATGATGCGCGGGAACATCGGGCGCCCCGGTGCCGGGCTGCTGCCGGTGCGCGGGCATTCGAATGTGCAGGGCGACCGCACGGTGGGTATCGAAGAGAAGCCTGAGCAGGAATTCCTGGACCGCCTGCAGGCCGCCTTCGGCTTCGAGCCGCCGCGCAAGCACGGGTATGACGTGGTCCACACCATCTCGGCGATGCTCGAGGGCAAGGTCAAGGTCTTTGTCGGCCTGGGCGGAAATTTCTCGACCGCCACGCCGGATACGCCGCGCACCTTCGAGGCGCTGCGCCAGTGCGACCTGACCGTGAATATCGCCACCAAGCTCAACCGCAGCCACCTGGTGCACGGCAAGGAGTCGCTGATCCTGCCGACGCTGGGCCGCACCGAGATCGACCAGCAGGACGGCGTGGCGCAGGGCGTGACGGTCGAGGACTCGGTCTGCATGGTCCATATCTCCTTTGGCATGAACGCGCCGGCGTCGCCGCACCTGCTGTCGGAGATTGCCATCGTCGCGCGCATGGCGGCCGCCACGCTGGGCTCGGAGAAGATCGACTGGCTCTGGTATGCGCAGGACTATGCCCGCATCCGCGACGCCATCGAGCAGGTGATCGACGGCTTCGAGCGCTACAACGAGCGCGTGGCGGTGCCGGGCGGGTTCCACCTGACGCCGGCGGCATGCAACCGGGTCTGGCATACGCCGTCGGGCAAGGCGCAGTTTCTGGTCAACCGCATCGACAAGGACACCCCCATCAGCCGGGCGCGCCAGAAGTATGGCGACAAGCTGATGGTGATGATGACCACGCGCTCGCACGACCAGTACAACACCACCATCTATGGACTGGACGACCGCTACCGTGGCGTGTTCGGCCTGCGCCGGGTGGTCTTCATCAGCCCCGCTGACCTGGCGCGGCTTGGCCTGAAGGCGGGCCAGCACGTGGACATCACCAGTGTCTGGGACGACGGCGTGCAGCGCCAGGTCGAGGACTTCGTGCTGGTCGAATACGACATTCCGCAAGGCTGCCTGGGGGCGTACTACCCCGAGACCAATCCGCTGGTGCCGCTGGAAAGCACTGGCGATGGCTGCGGCACGCCCACGTCGAAGTCGGTGCCGGTGTTGCTAACCCCGTCCCGTCTCCAGCCCGCGGCGGCGTGATGATCCTGCGCTAACCGAAATACCGCTTGCCAAGCGACTGACAGCCCTGGTGAACGCTCCCCGCTCCCGCAAGCGGGAGAGGGGGGCCACCGACTGTGTGCAAGCAGGCGCTGAATTCATTTTCTTCAAAAGACCCACCATGGAATGCACTGAACTGGTTGAACACTCAGGCTATGAAGCGCGCGGCATCGTGCGGCACAAGAACTGCGTGGTGCAGCCGGCCACGGACAACGTGGCGGAAGAGCTCCCGGTAGCGCTGGTGTACAACGGCATCTCGCACGCCGTGATGATGGCCACGCCGCTGGACCTCGAGGCGTTCGCGGTCGGCTTCTCGCTGACCGAAGGCATCGTCGGGCGCAATGCGGAAATCCACGACCTGGAAGTGCGCGTGCACCCGTACAGCGCCGAGGTGCAGATGGAGATCAGCGAGCACGCCTTCGCCACCATGCGGGCCCGCCGGCGCGCGCTGGCGGGGCGCACCGGCTGCGGCGTCTGCGGCATCGAGAGCATCGAGTTGCTCGACCTGGAGCCCGCGCGCATGCCCGAGCCGGCCAGCCGGCTGACGCCGTCGCGCGAGATGATCGAGCGCGCCGTCGCGGCGCTGCCGTCGCACCAGCGGCTGATGCAGGCCACCGGGGGCGTCCACGCCGCGGCCTGGTGCGACGCGGGCGGCGAGATCCTGCATGTGTTCGAGGATGTGGGCCGCCACAACGGCCTGGACAAGCTGATCGGCCACCTGGCGATGCAGCGCGTGGCGATGGACGACGGCTTCGTGCTGCTGTCCAGCCGCGCCAGCTATGAACTGGTGCGCAAGGTGGCGCGCATGAATATCCAGATGCTGGCGACGATCTCGGCGCCGACCTCGCTGGCGATACGCATAGCCGAGCAGGCCGGTCTGCGCCTGCTCAGCTTCTGCCGCCAGGATGGTTATGTCGACTATACCGGCGCCACATTGGACACCAACCGCGCAGGCGCAACATGCTGAACTTTGACGAGGCGCAGGCGGTCTTCGCGATGTGCGCGCAGCCTGTGCGCCAGACCGAAACCGTGTGGCTGGGCCTGCTGACCGGCCGCGTGCTGGCCGGCGACGTGGCCGCGGTCATGGACACGCCCGCGGCGGACCGCAGCGCCATGGACGGCTATGCGGTGCGCTGCGAAGACTGCCGCGAGGGCGCCTGCCTGCCGCTGCAGCAGGTTGTCTACGCCGGCACGCAGCCGCAGCCGCTGTTGCCCGGCCGGGCGATCCGCATCTACACCGGCGGCGTGATCCCGCCAGGCGCCGATGCCGTGGTCGCGCTGGAGGATGCCGAAGAGAGCTACCGGGGCGTCGTCTGCGCGCGGGCACCCGTGGCGGGCCAGCATATCCGGCGCAAGGGCGAGGACGCCCGCCGGGGCGATCTGCTGCTGTCGGCAGGAACCCTGCTGCATGCGGGGCATATTGCCGCCCTGGCGTCGCAGGGGCTGACGCAGGCCACGGTCTGCCGGCTGGTGGAGGTGGCCATCTTGACCTCGGGCGATGAGGTGGCGGCGCACGACGAGCCGCGCGATGTGTACCAGGTGCATGATGTCAATGGCCCGATGCTCGAGTCGCTGGTGCAGTCGATGGGCGCCGTGGTCAGTTGCCACCGCCACGTGCAGGACGACGAGCGCGCCTTGCACGACATGCTGCGGGAACTTGCTGCCGACGCCGACCTGGTGCTGGTTACCGGCGGTGCCTCGGTCGGCCAGCGCGACCTGGTGGCGGCGGCGCTGGCTTCGGCGGGCGGCGAGCTGCTTTGCCGTGGCGTCAACATGAAGCCCGGCAAGCCGGTCACGGTGGGGCGCCTGCGCGGCAAGCCCGTGGTGTGCCTGCCCGGCAATCCGGCGGCAGCCTATGCCACCTTCGCGCTGCTGGTGACGCCGCTGCTGCGCCGCCTGCAGGGGCGCGCGGAGCTGTTCCCGCCGGTAGGCCGGGTCAGGGCGGCGCTGGCGGGCACGCGCCCGCACCGTGGCGATGCCTTCTGGCGCGTGGGCGAAATCGGCAATCTCGGCGGCCGCGAGAGTTTCGTGCAGGTCAATGCACAGCAGGGCGCCGCCTCGGTGTCGGCGCTCGGCCAGGCCAGCGGCTTTGTGCGGGTGGAACCCCAATGCGCCGGACAGCTCCAAAATGTGCCCCTGCCGTACTATGATCTCCATCGTTGGCTCAGCTGACGGCGGCCCGGCGCGGTGGCCGGTTCAGGCACCGGCGGGGCGCAAGGGAAAGGGGAGCGCAGCGTGAAACTGTATGAAAAGCTGGCTGCGGACATCGAGGCATTGGTGCAACAGGGCGTGCTGCTGCCCGGCGAGCGGATTCCTTCGGTGCGGCAGACCAGCCAGCACCACCGCATGAGCATCACCACGGTGATCCGGGCCTACGTCATGCTGGAGAGCCGCGGCATCATTGAAAGCCGGCCGCAGTCCGGCTACTTTGTGCGCGCGCGGCCGGGCGAGCCGGTGGTTGAGCTGCGCCCGTCCAGGCCCAGTGCCAAGCCCTCGGCGGTGGATGTCAGCGCGCTGGTGCTTTCCACGCTGCGTTCGATCCGTTCCGACGATGCCGTGCCCCTCGGTTCGCCCTATCCGGACCCTTCGCTGTTTCCGTGGCAGCGCATCAACCAGTACGCCAACAACATTGCGCGCCGCCATGCCAAGTGGACCATGCTCGACGACCTGCCGCCAGGCAGCCCCGAGCTGATCCGGCAGATTTCGCGCCGCTACCTGGAGAACGGCTACGCCATCGATCCGAACGAGGTGATCGTCACCATCGGCGCGACCGAGGCCATCAACCTCTGCCTGCAGGCCGTGGCCAGGCCCGGCGATACCATCGCGGTGGAGTCACCGACCTACTACGCCATGCTCCATGCCATCGAACGGCTGGGCATGCGCGCCATCGAGGTGGCGACCGATCCGGCGGAGGGCATCGACATCGGTGCGCTCGCGCGGCTGATCGATGAAAAGGGCGTGGCCGCCTGCATGGTGATGCCCAATTTCCAGAACCCGCTCGGCTTCCAGATGCCCGACGAGAAGAAGCGCGCGCTGGTGGCCATGCTGACTGGGAAGGACATCCCCGTCATCGAAAACGACGTCTATGGCGAGCTCTATTACGGCGAGGCCCATCCCAGTTCATTGAAGGCGTTTGACAAGGCCGGCATCGTGCTCCATTGCTCCTCGTTCTCCAAGACGCTGACCAATGCCTACCGGATCGGCTGGGCGCTGCCGGGCCGTTACCGCGAGGCGGTGGAACGGCTCAAGTTCCTCAACACGCTGACCACGCCGGCGATTCCGCAACTGGCGATTGCCGAGTTCCTGAAGAACGACGGCTACGACTTCCACCTGCGGCGGGTGCGCAAGGCCTATGCGCAGCAGGCCAGCATCATGGCCGCCGCGGTGCGCAGGTTCTTCCCGGATGGCACCACCACGTCGCGCCCTGCGGGAGGCTATGTGCTGTGGGTGCAACTGCCGGAGGGCATCGATGCGATGGAGATGTACCACGCCGCGCTGGAGCACCGCATCACGGTTGCGCCGGGGCATATGTTTGCGCCCGGGGCCACTTACCGCCATTGCATCCGGCTGAACTACAGCGGGGAATGGTCGCCCGGCATCGAGTCCGCCGTGCAGACGCTGGGCAAGATTGCGCAGCACCTGCTGGCACGCAGCCGGGAACCCGGCGAGGAAGCGCACTAGCATGCCAGACGCTGACATCGATCCCGCCATGGTCGCGGCGCTCCAGGTCCTGTGGCAGGCCGGGCGCGAGGGTGGCACCAGCCCGTGGTCGCTCGCCAGGATCGCGAAGCGGGCACAGCTGCCGATGAGCGTGCTGCGGCGCGTGTTGACGCAGCTGCAAGCCGCCGGACTGGCTGACGTGGCGATCAACGAGGATGGCCGCGGTCACGCGAGCCTGACCCCAGCCGGCGCGGAGCTTGCCGCGCAGGCTTTCCCGAATCCTGACTGAGTGACCGGGCGCCGCGCGCGCGGCTCAGCCCCCGACCAGCGACATGCGCACCGTCGGGTACTGCCGCTCGCCGCTGGCCAGCCGGTCCGCGCGCAGCTCGGAGTAGCGGTCGCCGCGGGCCTGCCACGCTTGCCGTACTGCATCCGCCACGGCTTCATCAGGGCGGGCGGTGCCCAGGTGCTGGCGCAGGTCGACGGAGCTGGTGGCGAACAGGCACAGGTGCAGCCGGCCGTCGACCGAAACGCGTGCGCGGGTGCAATCGCCGCAGAATGGGTGCGAAACGCTGGAGATAAAGCCCAGCTTCAGGCTGCCATCCGCCAGCAGATAGTTACTGGCGGTTTCGCCGTCGCGCCTGGTGACCGGCAGCAGCGCATGCGCACGTTCGACCATGCCGCGGATCTCGTCGGAGGGGACGACGCGTGACTGCGACCACGCGCTCGGGCCTTCCACATCCATATATTCGATAAAGCGCAGCGTGATGTCGCTGCCGCGGAAGTGTTCGACCAGCGGCAGCACCTGGCCGTCATTGGTGCCGCGCTCGACCACGCAGTTGACCTTGACCGGTGCCAGTCCCGCGGCGCAGGCTGCGTCGATGCCCTCCAGCACGCGGCCGACCGGGAAATCCACATCGTTCATGGCGCGGAAGATGCCGTCATCCAGGCTGTCGAGGCTGACCGTGACCCGGCCCAGGCCCGCGTCGCGCAGCGCACGCGCCTTGCGCGCCAGCAGGCTGCCGTTGGTGGTCATGGCCACTTCCACCTGCCGGCCGTCCAGGGTACGCATGGCGGCAATGCGTTCGACCAGAGACTCGATGCCCTTGCGCAGCAGTGGTTCGCCGCCGGTCAGGCGCACCTTCTCCGCGCCCAGGCTGACAAAGGCGCGCACGATGCGCAGCAGCTCCGCATCGGACAGGCGCTGCTCAGGCGCCAGGAACGGATAGCCGCGCCCGAAGCGCTCCTTGGGCATGCAGTAAGTGCAGCGGAAGTTGCACTGGTCGATCACCGAGAGGCGCAGGTCGCGCAGCGGACGGCCCAGCTGGTCCCGGCAGGCGGGTGATGCGTGGTCCGGCTCGGGCGCCTCAGAACCGCGGGCGGCGGGCATTTCTTGCACAAGCGCTGCTTGCATGGCGAATCTCCCGGGGGCAATGGGGTTAGGGCATGGCGCATGCCATACCGTCCATGGTAGGGACCGATGGCCGCCCGGCAGGCGCACAAATCGGCAGGAGCGAAAGCAGAACAGTTCTGGCGGGGCCGGTGTGGCGTCATTGGGAGCCTCATTCGCGCGGCGCCCGGATGCGCACCGTCGCGGTCTGGCCGGCGATCAGGTGGACCCCGGCCGGCACCTGGTCCAGCGCGATGCGCACCGGTATGCGCTGCGCCAGGCGCACCCAGTTGAAGGTCGGGTTGACGCTGGGGAGCATGTTCGGCCCGATGGCGCGGTCCTGGTCCTCGATGCCGGGCGCAATGCTCTGCACATGTCCGCGCAAGGGGGTGCGCTGGCCCATGATGTGCACTTCGGCGGCGCTGCCGACGCGGATCGCGGGCAGCTTGGTTTCCTCGAAATAGCCCTCCACGTACTGCGAGCCGCTGGCCACCACGGACAGGGCCGGCTTGCCGCGCGTGGCAAAGTCGCCGGCGCGCGGCAGGCGGTCGCTGACATGGCCGTCGGCCGGGCTGGTCACGCGGCAGCGGGCCAGGTTCAGCCTGGCCACGTCCACCGCGGCATCGGCTTCCTCGATGCGCGCCTGCGCGGCGGCCAGGGCGGCCACGGCGGCCGCGTTCGCCGCCTGGCGCCGGCCCAGTGCCAGCGCGGCGCGCGCCGAAGCGGCCTCGGCCTGCGCCTGTTTCAGGGCCAGGCTGAAGCGGTCCTGGTCCACCACGAACAGGACCTGGCCGCGTTGCACCCGGGCGTTGTCGCCGACGAGCACGGTCGTAACCAGGCCGGAGACATCCGGCGCGACCTGGATCACTTCTGCGCGCACATGGCCGTCGCGGGTCCAGGGCGCCTCGGTGTAGTACTGCCACAAATGCCAGGCGGCCAGCGCCGCGGCGACCATGGCCGCCAGGGTCACCGCAACGGGGCCGAGCAGCGAAAGCTTGCGAATCATGATGGGGCCTGCCAGACGAGCGCGACGATCGCGCCCAGTACGAGGATATAGAGCGAGAAATTGAACAAGGACCGGTGCCAGACGATGCGGTAGAAGCCGATCCGGGCGAGCACGGCGCGCACGCCGGCGGTGACGGCGAAGGCGGCCAGCATCCACACCACGGTGGCCGGCACGAAGACGCCGTACAGGTCGAACTCAGTGGCGTGCATGGTGGTCTCCTTCATGCGGATGCAGAGCAAGCCGCAGGGTGGCCAGTGCCGCCAGCGCGGTGCGCGGGCTGCCATGCGCCGTCGTGGCCAGCGCCGCGAAGGCCGCGTCGATGTGCGCGGCCAGCGCCGCAGCGGGCGGGCTGGCATGGCCGGTGCGCGCGCACTGGCGGTAGTGGCGTGCGACCCCTGCCAGCACGCGCTCCACGGCACGGCGGTGCGGCGCGGGCACGCCAGCCGGGGCGCGCCGCAGCGCGAGCGCGGCGGATTCGACCAGGAAGTCGGCAACGGCGCTGCCGGCCGGCTTGCCGCTGGCATTGTTGCCGCGGGTCAGCGGCGGCCACTGGCGCAGCAGCCGGTCCAGCATGCGGCCGCGCAGCCGCGCGCTGTTGACCGGCGCGCGCGGGTGCGCCGCCAGCGCGATCTCGTTCCAGTTGGCCCTGGCCAGCCGGTACGCCACCAGCTGCTGGCCGAAGGGCTGCATCAGGACTGCCCACAAGGCCGCGAACACCAGCGCGGCCAGGCTTGCCAGGCTGCTGTTGAAGATGCCGGCGAAACTGGCGGCGCTCAGGTGCTGCGGGCCCGGGAACGACGCCGCCGTGACCGCCAGCAAGACGCCGAACAGCGCATTGCGCGGCTGCGTCGTCATGGCGCCGATGACCAGGTAGGGGCCGGACAGCAGGGCGGCAAGCGAGCCAAAGTCATGGGCCAGCTGCAGCACCACGAACTGGTAGTACCAGGACAGCAACGCACAGCCGATGCTCCATGCAATCACCCGGCCGGCCATCAGCCGCGGCTCCGCGGTGGTGGCGATAAAGCAGCTGGCGAGCGCGGCCAGGCCGACCGGGCCGGCGCCGTCGACCCAGCCCGACACCATCCACAGCAGGCCCGCGACGAAGGTGGCCGAACCGGCAGTGGCGCCGCGGAACAACAGCTGCGCGTGATCATGGTGCCGGGCCTGCCCGGCGGGTTCCACGCGGTACCGCAGCGCGGTGGGCTCGCTCCCGCCCTGGCGCAGGCTGGCCTGCAGCAGGCGGCAGTCTTGCCAGAGGTCGGCCAGTTCATCCAGATAAGTGCAGGTCGCCGCGACCAGCCTTGCATGCCAGTCCGCGGGTGCGGCCGGGGTGGTGCCTGCCGGGTACCAGGAAGGCGGGGGCCGGGACGCGCCGGCGTCGCCGGCGATCCAGGCCAGCGTAGCGCGCATGCGCTGCGCGACGGTGTCAGGCATGCCCGCCGGATGCCGGCGCAAGCCGCTGGCTGCATCGGCAAGCGCGAGCACCAGCGGCAGCAGGGCCGTCATGCGCTGGTGCAGGGCACGTGCGCGCCGCAGGGTCAGGGCGCCGTCGGATTCATAGGTCAGCTGGGCCAGCTGGGTTTCCATTGCCAGGATATCGGCGGCCAGCAGGCTGAAGCTGTCATGGCGCTGGCATGCGCTGGCACCGGCGGCCAGTACGTCGGTGATCCAGCGCGAGGCGTGGTCCAGCCACGCCGACGCGCGTGCGGCCAGCGCCGGCGTGGTGCGCGAGGGAAAGACCACCGCGCTGACCACGCTGGCGCAGACGATGCCGATGATGATTTCCTCGATGCGGGTGAGGGCCACGTCGAAGACCGTGGCCGGGCTGGTGACCGTCGGCAGTGCCACGATCGGCAGCGTATAGGCGGCCAGCAGGCAGATGTAGTTGCGTGGCGCCGGTTCCAGCAGGGACAGGTAGAGCAGGGTGCCGGTCCAGCACGCGATCGCGGCCATCAGCAGCACGGGCTCGTCGACCAGCCAGGGCACCAGCGCCACCGCGCACACGGCGCCCAGCAGCGTGCCGAAGACGCGGTAGGTGCCCTTGGCATAGGTAGCGCCGGCCAGCGGGCTGGACACCAGGTAGACGGTGGCCATGGCCCAGTAGGGCCGCGGCAGCCCGAGCGCCAGCGCCACGTAGAGCGCCAGCATCGCCGCGCCGAACACCTTCAGCGAATGCAGCCAGGGTGCAAAGTCGGCGCGTCCGGCCCAGGCAGCCGCGAGCGTGTCGGGCACGCTGGCGGTGCGCGCGGGCAGCGCGGGGCGGGAGAGCGGGCTTGAGGGCGGCATGGCTTCAGTTGGCAAGCCCGGCAGCGCGCATCAGCAGCTTCATCAGGCTGGCGCAGACGAAGACCATGCCGACCCCTGCCAGCCACAGGGCCAGCAGCCAGCCCAGGCGGGCCGCCAGCCGCGAATGCAGGATCCTGGCCATCAGTGGTACCCCTCCCCGCGCTTGACCTTGCCGCGGAACACGTAATAGGACCAGGAGGTGTAGGCCAGGATGATCGGCACGATGAACAGGGTGCCCACCAGCGCGAAGCCCTGGCTTTGCGGGGGCGACGACGCATCGAAGATCGAGATCGACGGCGGGATGATATTGGGCCAGATGCTGATGGCAAGCCCGGTATAACCCATGAAGATCATCAGCAGCGCATACAGGAACGGCGACACGTTCGGGTGGTTGCGCAGGGACCGGTAGATGCCCAAGGCCGAGAACAGCACCAGCAGCGGCACCGGCAGGAAGAAGAACAGGTTGGGCAGCGCGAACCAGCGTTGCGCGATCTCCGGGTGGGTCAGCGGCGTCCACACGCTCACCGCGGCGACCATCGCCAGCATCACGCCGGTCAGCACGTTGGTCACGCGCAGCATGGTCCATTGCAGGCGGCCCTCGGTCTTCATGATGAGCCAGGTGACCCCGAGGAAGGCATAGGTGATCACCACGCCCGCGCCGCAGAAGATTGGGAACGGCGCCAGCCAGTCGAGTGCGCCGCCGGTGAAGGTGGTGCCTTCCATGGTGATGCCGTCGATATAGGCGCCCAGCGTCACGCCCTGGAAGAAGGCCGCGAGCACCGATCCCCACGTGAACGCGGCATCCCAGTAAGGGCGGCTGCGGTCGCTGGCCTTGAAGCGGAATTCAAAGGCCACGCCGCGGAAGATCAGCCCCATCAGCATGAACATCAGCGGCAGGTAGAAGGCGCTGAGCAGCACCGAGTAGGCCAGCGGGAAGGCACCCAGCAGCGCCGCGCCGCCCAGCACCAGCCAGGTTTCGTTGCCGTCCCAGACCGGCGCCACCGTGTTCATCATGACGTCGCGGTCATGGCGATCGCCGACGAAGGGGAAGAGAATGCCGATGCCAAGATCGAATCCGTCCATGATGACGTACATCATCACGCCGAAGAAGATCAGGGCGGCCCAGATAACGGGAAGGTTGATACCCATGTTGATCACCTGTTCAGGATTCGCGCTGGCCGTGCGGGGCCATCGGGTTGGGTGTGGAAGCCGCGGCGATGGCGGCGGGAATGACGCTGCCGGGGCCGTAGGACGGCTCATCGTGCGGGTGTGCGTCGGGGGCGGGGCCGGCGCTGGCCAGCTTGAGCATGTAGCGGATGCCCACGCCGAAGCAGACGAAGTAGATCACCACGAACAGCGCCAGCGACAGCGCCACCGGGCCAGCGGCATGCGCGGAAACGGCATCATGGGTACGCAGCAGTCCATAGACCACCCACGGCTGGCGGCCGATCTCGGTGGTCATCCAGCCGGCCAGCAACGCGACCAGGCCGGCGGGGCCCATCAGCACCGCGAGGCGCAGGAATGCCCTGGACCGGTACAGGGCGCCGTTGCGGCGCAGCACCCACCCCAGCAGGCCGAACAGGATCATCGCCACACCCAGGCCAACCATGACGCGGAAGGTGAAGAACAGCACCGTGGCATTGGGGCGGTCTTCCTTGGGGAAGTCCTTCAGGCCGCGGATCTGGCCGTCAAGGCTGTGCGTGAGGATCAGGCTGCCCAGGCGCGGAATCTCGATGGCGTAGCGGGTTTCCTCGCGTTCCATGTCGGGGATGCCGAAGGCGATCAGCGGGAAGCCGCCCTTGTCATCCCTGGCGGCGGTGTTCCAGTGCCCCTCCATCGCCGCGATCTTGGCGGGCTGGTGCTCCAGCGTGTTCAGGCCGTGGGCGTCACCCACCACCGCCTGGATGGGCGCCGCGATCAGCACCATCCACAGGGCCATCGACAGCATCTTGCGGGCGGCGGGCACGGCGCGGTCATGCAGCAGCTGCCAGGCCGAGGATGCCGCGACGAACAGTGCGGTCGACAGCAGCGCGGCGATCACCATGTGCGTCAGGCGGTAGGGGAACGACGGGTTGAAGATCACCTCGAGCCAGTCGGTCGGCACCACCTTGCCGGCAACGATGACGTAGCCGGCGGGCGTATGCATCCAGCTGTTGGATGCCAGGATCCAGGTGGAGGAAATCATGGTGCCGAGCGCCACCATCACCGTCGCGAAGAAATGCAGGCCCGGCCCGACCCGGTTCCAGCCGAACAGCATCACGCCCAGGAAGCCCGCCTCCAGGAAGAAGGCGGTCAGGACCTCATAGGTCAGCAGCGGTCCGGTGACGCTCCCCGCAAATTGCGAGAAGCCAGACCAGTTGGTGCCGAACTCATAGGCCATGACCAGGCCGGACACGACCCCCATGCCGAAGTTCAACGCGAAGATCTTGATCCAGAACTGGTACAGGGTCCTGTACACCGTGTCCTTGGTGTAGAGCCAGCGTGCTTCCAGGAACGCCAGGAAACATGCCAGCCCGATCGTGATGGCGGGAAATAAGATGTGAAAGGAAACCGTGAATCCGAACTGGATTCGGGCGAGTTCCAGGGCTGTGAGTCCGTGCATCAATGTGCTCTCCGTGGGGTTGCCGCCGGCACGACGGCGTGTCGCGCGACACTACGGACAAGCGTAAGGACTACAGCCTGCCCGCGAAGGATACAGTTCTTGCGGAACCGCTGAAGCTCAGTTCGCAGAGCCGCAAGAAGCGCTCGCCGGGCGTCACAATGCCAATACAGATAGCGCCATTGCGCGGGATCACAGTCATGGATGGACCCCGCTGCATCGGCGCTCCGGATCCGGCTCCAGGGGCTGCGCCGGCGGCCGCTGCATTGACGGATCGTGATGCAGCGGACGGCCGGCGCGAGCGCTCAGCTGAACAGCTTCATGGCCTTCCCGAGAGTCGACCAGATGCCCGCGCCCAGCGGGATCAGCACATAGGCCCAGAACGCGAGCAGCAGCAGCGTCTTGCCGAAAGTCCGGTCGTCTTGCACGGTGGTGTCTCCTGTGTATTGGTATCGGAAGCCGCGGTGGCGCTCAGGCTGCGCTGGTTGCTTCGCGCAGGTGGTGGCGCTCATGCACCGGCCGGATCAGCAGGTTGCAGACGAATCCCGCCACCAGCAGGCCGGCCATGATGTGCAGGGTGTCGACATAGACCTCTGACCTGGGCACGCCCATGGCCAGCTTGTGCTCGCGGATGTAGTTGACCAGTGCCGGCCCGGCAATGCCGGCGGCGGCCCAGGCGGTCAGCAGTCGGCCATGGATGCCGCCGACGTAGGCCGTGCCGAACATGTCGGCCAGATAGGCGGGAATGGTGCTGAAGCCGCCGCCATACATGGTCAGGATCAGGAAGTAGCAGGCCACGAACAGGGCCACGTTGCCGGACGCGCCGACGGCCGGCACCGCCATGTACAGCGCGGCGCCGAAGGCGAAGAAGATGGCATAGGTGATCTTGCGGCCGAAATAGTCGCTGGCGGAGCTCCACAGGAAGCGCCCCGTCATGTTGCCGATGCTAAGCAGGCCGACGAAGCCGGCGGCGGCTGCCGCAGTAATGCTGCCCTTGAAGGTTTCCTGGATCATCACCGCGGCCTGGCCCAGCACCCCGATGCCGGCGGTGATGTTCAGGAACAGGATCACCCACAGCAGGTAGAATTGCGGCGTCTTCAGCGCCTGGTCGATGTGCACGTTGGCGTGCGTGACCATCTTGCGGGCCCTGGTGGTGGCAACGTAGCCCGGGGGCGCCCAGCCCGGGGCCGGGATGCGAATGGCCAGCGCGCCGATCGACATCGAGATGAAGTAGACCACGCCCATCACCAGGAAGGTCTGTGCCACGCCCGCGCTGGTCGCGCTCTTGAAGTAGTTCATCAGCGCGACCGACAGCGGCGCGCCAATCATCGCGCCGCCGCCGAAGCCCATGATTGCCATGCCGGTGGCCATGCCGCGGCGGTCGGGGAACCAGCGGATCAGCGTGGACACCGGCGACACGTAGCCCAGCCCCAGCCCGATCCCGCCCAGCACGCCGTAGCCCAGGTACAGCAGCCAGATCTGGTGCAGCCAGATGCCCAGCGCCGACACCAGGAAGCCGCCGCCGAAGCAGCACGCGGCCGTGAACATGGTGCGCCGCGGTCCTACCTTTTCCAGCCACTTGCCGGCAAAGGCGGCAGAGATGCCGAGGAAGAAGATCGCCAGCGAGAACACCCAGCCCAGCGTGGTCAGTTGCCAGTCGCCCGGCGCGGACTGCGTGACGCCAAGGATCCGGGTCAGCGGCTCGTTGAAGACCGAGAAGGCATAGGCCTGGCCGATGCACAGGTGCACCGCCAGCGCGGCGGGCGGCACCATCCAGCGGTTGAAGCCGGGGCGGGCGATGATGGCCTCCTTGGAGAAGGCCGACGGGCGTGACCTTGGCCGGGACGGCGACGCGTGTTGGGACTTCTGCGAGGGCGTTTGCGCTTGCGCGGGGTATGGCATGAAGTTGTCTCCTACCTGGAAGTGGCAGCCTCTTCTTGCGCGAGATGCGATGGGCTGGAGTGCGTCGTTCAGCAAAAGCCATGCCCATGGCGGATTCCGTTTGCTGCCAATGGATTGTGCCGCGCTCGGACCGGGCCGTCAGGCGAAGCCGTGGACAAAATGTCCTGGCGGCGGCCCCTGGCGCGGGCCAAACTGTCCATCCCTGGCCGCGGTTTGCGGGGCTGGCTCGGTTTACTCCCAATACAGGCCGATAGCGCACTGTCGCTAGACTCTTCCCTTGCCCCCGCAACCAGTAAAGTGATGAACGAAAGACAAAGCAACGCAGCTGAAGCCGACAACTGGCAGCGCCGGACGATCCTGGTGGTGGACGATGAGGCCGGCATGCGTTCGTTCCTGTCTCGCGCGCTAGAAGGCAAGGTGGGCAGCGTGGTGGCGGCCGACAGCGCCGAAGCGGGTGCCGCGCTGCTGGAGCAACGCCATTTCGACCTGATCCTGCTCGACGTGGCGCTGCCCGGTGTCAGCGGGATCGAGTGGCTCAAGGCACTGCGCGCGGCCGGCAACCCCGCCGATGTGATCCTGATGACGGCCTTCGCCGATATGGACACGGCGATTGCCGCGCTGCGCTCGGGCGCGGCGGACTTCATCGTCAAGCCGTTCCGCGTCGACCAGATGCTCAATGCCATCCGGCGCTGCTTCGACCGGACCCGGCTTGCGCGTGAGAACTACCTGCTGCGCCGTGAGCTGGACAAGTACACCATCCACAAGCACTTTATCGGCGAGTCCGAAGCCATGAAGAAGGTCATGGCGCTGGTGGCACGGGTGGCACCGATGCCATCGACGGTACTGGTGACGGGCGAGTCCGGCACCGGCAAGGAAGTGGTGGCGCGCGAGTTGCATCGCCTGAGCGGACGGCAAGGCCAGTTCGTGCCGCTGAATTGCGGCGCGATGGCGCCCGAGATCATTGAAAGCGAATTGTTCGGACACGCCAAGGGTGCGTTCACCGGCGCGGCCGGGGGGCGCCATGGCTTGTTTCTCTATGCCGACGGCGGCACGCTGTTCCTGGACGAGATCTCGGAGCTGCCGCTGCCGATGCAGGCCAAGCTGTTGCGGGTGATCGAGGACCGGCGCATCCGGCCGCTCGGTACCGAACGCGAGATTGCGGTGGACGTGCGCATCGTCGCGGCCTGCAACCGCAATCTGGCCAACGAGGTCGCCGCCGGGCGCTTCCGCCAGGACCTGTACTACCGGCTCGACGTTGTGTCCGTCGCCATCCCGCCGTTGCGCACGCGGCCGGAAGACATCGTGCCGCTGGCCGACCATTTCTCGGAGCAGCTGTCGGCGCAGCTCGGACTGCCCGCGGTGCCGCTCTCGCCTTCATTGGTCCGGGTGCTCAAGGGCTACGACTGGCCAGGCAATGCGCGCGAGCTGCGCAACCTGGTGGAGCGGGCGCTGATCCTTGGCGAATACCCGGTCGAGTTGCTGGCGCACCAGGCCGATCCGGCTCAAGCCAACCAGCCGGAAGAGGAGCGCGAGGACGCAGCCATGCCGGCCGACGACGGCACGCTGCTGGAGGCGGTGGAGCGGCGGCACATCCTGCAGGTGCTGGCGGCCGAGGGCGGCAACCGGGTGGAAGCGGCGCGCCGGCTTGGCATCTCGCGCCGCACGCTGGACCGCAAATGCCTGCAGTGGGGCCTGCGTCCTTGAGCCCGGCTGCGCTGCTGCGCCGCTATCGCGCCTCGCTGCGGGCCAAGCTTGTGTCCATCGTGATCGCGCCCCTGCTGGTGGCGCTGCTGGCACTGCTGCTGATCATGGGGTTGTGGGGCGATCGCGCGTTCCAGGCCTTGCTGGCCTACAAGGTCAACAGCGACCTGCTGGTCGCCCACGAGTACTTCGAGCATATGGTGCGTGGCGTGGAAGACCGGGTCCTGCAGGAGGCGCGGTCACATGCGCTGGTGGCCGGGCTTGGCCGCGGCAACGCCATGCCCGCCATCCTGGCCGACGCGCGACGCACGCACGGGCTGGATTTCCTGCAACTGCTGGATCCGCAAGGGCGGCTGCTTGCCGCTGCGCCCGCTGGCGCAGGGGCCGACCCTGCCGCCTGGCGCATAGTGAGCAGCGCCGCGGCGGGCCGCGCGGCGGCCGCCACCGACGCCTGGTCCGCGGCACAGCTGGCAGCCGTGTCCGCCGAGCTTGCCCGGCGCGCACAGGTGGCGCTGCGACCTACCGCCAATGCGGTGCCCACCGACAAGACCCTGGAAACCCGCGGCATGGTGGTGCACGCCGCGGCGCCGGTGTTCGATGAAGCCGGCACACTGGTGGCGGTCCTGCACGGCGGCACCCTGCTGAACAACAACCTCGGCTTTATCGATACCATCAACGCGCTGGTCTACCAGCCGGAGTCATTGCCGCGCGGCAGCCAGGGCACGGCGACCCTGTTCCTGGACGACACGCGCATCGCCACCAACGTGCGGCTGTTCCATGGCGAGCGGGCGCTGGGCACGCGGGTCTCGCGCCAGGTACGCGACAAGGTGCTGCTGCGCGGCGAGAAATGGCTGGACCTGGCTTTCGTGGTCAACGACTGGTACATGAGCGCCTATGAGCCGATCACGGACAGCCGCGGCCAGCGCATCGGCATGCTGTACGTGGGCTACCTGGCCAAGCCAATCAGCCAGGCCAAGGACCTGGCCCTGGGCGTGCTGGTAGGCCTGTTCCTGCTGCTGGGCGTGGCGGGGGCGCTGTTTTCCCTGCTGTGGGCCAGGCGCGTGTTTGCGCCGATGGCGCGGATGGTCGGCACCATGCGCGCGCTCGAGGCCGGCAACACCGGGGCACGCGTAGGCCCGGTGGGCAGTGAAGACGAGCTGGGCCAGCTTGCCGGCCAGTTCGACCAGTTGCTGTCTGACCTGCAGCAGCGCAACGCCCAGCTCAAGGACTGGGCGGACTCGCTCGATCGCAAGGTGGCCGAACGCACCCGCGAGCTGGAAGAATCCAACGCCGACCTGCGGGCGGCCCGGCAGCAGCTGATCACGTCGGAAAAGCTCGCCGTGGCGGGACAGCTCACCGCCGGCGTGGCCCATGAGGTCAACAATCCGATTGCCGTGATCCAGGGCAACCTGGACGTGGCGCGCGAGATCCTGGGCCCGGCCGCGGAGCCGGTCCGCCATGAGCTGCGGCTGATCGACGAGCAGGTCCGGCGCATCCAGCAGCTGACCAGCCGGCTGCTGCAATTTGTCCGGCCAGAGGCCTACGCCGGCAATATGGAGCGCCTGGATGTGGGTGAAGTGGCGGCTGGCTGCGTCGACCTGGTCCAGCACATGCTGAAGGGCGCGTCGATCCGGGTCGAGCTGGACTGCCTGGCCACGCGGCAGGTGCGCATCAGCCGCAGCGAGTTGCAGCAGGTGGTGGTCAACCTGCTGACCAATGCCATCCACGCCATGCCCGAGGGCGGCACGCTCACGCTGGGCACGCGCGACTGGGACGGGCAGGGTGTGACGCTGCACGTGCGCGACACCGGCCACGGCATCCGGGAAGAAGACCTGCCCAACCTGTTCAACCCGTTCTTCACGACCAAAAAGCAGATGGGGACGGGCCTCGGGCTTTCCATCAGCTATGCGCTGGTGGAGCGCTACGGCGGCCGCATTACCGTGGAGAGCGCGGTGGGACAGGGCGCCGAGTTCATTGTCTGGCTGCGCGAGGACGGGGCGGCCCCGGCGCAGGCAGAGGCGGGCGGCGGCGTGCCATGACATGGCATGTTGGTGCCGTGCCCTCGAACCGATCATCGTTCGTGCCTGGCAATGAAGGCTTCCACAGTGTCATGCAGTAGTGCGGGCTTCTCGAGGAAGATGAAGTGGCCACCGTCCAGGGTGGCAAATTCCGCTCCCGGAATCCGCGCTGCAAGCTCAGCAGAGAAGTACGGCGGGGCGCAGAAGTCGCGTTCGCCCACCAGTACCAGCGTCGGCGTCGTGATCGATGGAAGATCATCGAAGGCATCGTGCCCTACGATCATGTTGATCCGGGCAAAGCCGATCTCCGGGTCGAAGGTGCCAGCCGATGCGGCGTTCACCCACGCCTGCACCTGCTCCGGGTGCTCGCGACTGAATTTCGGGTCGAACAGGAAAAGTGCGTTCGCCTCGGTGGACGCGCGCAGGCCGGAATCGGTCAGCATGCGTCGCCGCATATCGAACTGGCGGCGGTAGAACGCGTCCGCGCGAGCAATCGAAGAAACAATGGTCGCGCTGCGCAATCGTTCGCGGTGATTGATCGCCAGCAGCTGCGCGATGGCGCCTCCGGTCGAGGACCCGACCACATGGACCGGTCCACACCCGACTGCCTCGATGACCCGCGCCATGTCCCGCGCGTGTTGCGTAATCGTCATGTCGCGCGCGGTGCGCTCGGACTGACCGGTGCCGCGGTGATCCGGCACGATCACCTGGTGATGCCCGGCGAACAGGTCGATCTGTGGCCCCCAGGATGCCCCCACTCCCGCAAGCCCCGCCAGGAGAAGCACGGGCGAACCCTGGCCCTTGACCTCGTAGTGGATCGAAACACCGTCGGACGTTACGAATGGCATTTTGCGTCTCCGGGTTCAGAGCGAGGCGAAGAAGCGGCCGAACGCGTTGACCTGGCGGGATCACGAGCGGTTCATAGGGCGTCGTCCGGCTGCGTGTTCACCAGAAGCCAAGCACCTTCCACCAGACGCTCCCGACCACGGCGAAGATCAGCAGCTCCACCACGCACATCACAAAGCCGACGCGCCACCAGGTTCCCATCGTGACAAAGCCGCTGCCGAAGATGATCGGCGAGGTGCCTGTCGCATAGTGGGTCAGCGTCATCATGATCGCCGAGCCGGCCGCCATAAGCAGCATGAACGGCACCACATACTCTGGCGGCAGCAGATGGACTCCGACCGTCAGGAAGGCGAGCATCATCGCACTGATATGCGCGGTCGTGCTGGCGAACAGGTAGTGCGAGAACACGAAGACCGCCACCAGGATCGCAGCCGTGCCACCCCAGCCGATGCCACTGGCCACGATCGCGTCGCTCATGCCCTTCGAGAACCACCCGATCACACCCTGCTTGTTCAGTTGCTCGGCCAGCATGATCAGCGCACCAAACCATATCAGCGTGTCCCAGGCGCTCTTCTCGGACAGCACGTCGTCCCAGTCGAGGGTGCCAGTGATGATCAGCACGAACAGGCCGACCAAGGCGACCACCGTCGGGTCCAGCGTGAGCGAAGGACCGAACACCATCGCCGGAACGTTGGCCCATAGCAGCAGCAGCAGCGCGAAGGTGAATATCATGACCATTTCCTTCGGCGACACTGGACCCATCTTCGCCATTTCGGCGTGCGCATACTCCACCGCATTGGGTGTGGCCTTGAGCTGCGGCGGCGACAACACAAAGATCACCAGCGGCATCACCAGCATGCATAGCAGGCCGGGCACCAACATGCAAAGTGCCCAGCTCGTCCAGCTCAGATGCAGACTCTGGTTGGTCGCCTTGGCGACGTAGTCCACCACCAGCGGATTCGGGGCGGTGGCGGTCACGAACATCGCCGAGGAGATAGGATTGGCGTGATAGTTGACCAACGCCAGGTAGGTGCCGACCTTGCCCTCCGTGCCCTTGGCCGGGTCCGAGTCGAATGCATTGGCGATCGACTTCATGATCGGATGCACGATGCCGCCACCGCGCGCGGTATTGCTCGGTGTGAAGGGCGCCAGCACCAGCTCGCAGGTGGCCAGGCCATAGCCGATGCCTATCGTTCGTTTCCCCATCAGGGCGATGAACATCAGGCCGATACGGGTGCCCAGGCCGGTCTTCTTCACGCCGCGGGAGATCAGGATGGCCACCACGATCAGCCAGATCAGCGGGCTGTCGAAGGCGGTCAGCGCATCGGCGATCGCCCCCTTGGACGAGGTCGAGGTCACCTGCGACAACGAGAGGACCACGATGGCCATCATCGCCATCACCCCGATCGGCATGACCTTCAGGATGATCGCAACGATTGTGGTCAGGAAGATGGCAACCAGGCCCCAAGCCTTGGGCGTGAGCCCCTCTGGCACAGGCAGCAGCAGCAGGGTGATCAGCACCACCGTCGTGATCAGGGCGGGGCCCAGCCGGAATGGGACCACGCTATTGAAGTAGAGGAACGCCGCTTTCAGTTTGGTGAGCATCTTGCGATCCTTCCCAGAAGAGTTGATGGCGGCAATGGCCCCGCCCAGGCCCCAATGGCGGCGGTGTCCAGCAAGGCCTGGATGCGGCGCCCCCTTCGCAATGACCTCCCTTGTGCTAAGGTTTATATGACCTTTTCTGTGGAAATGCCAGTGTGGCGCTGACGACGCCGGGCAAAAGAGGCGACGCGATGGGACTGGTACGCTTGAGCATTGAAGGACGCTCGGTTGAAGCACCGGCAAACTGCTCCATCCTGCAGGCCTTCCTGCATGCGGGGGAAACGCTTGTCGAAGGCGTCGGCTGCATGGGCCAGGGGGTGTGCGGCTCATGCCGCGTCATGGTGCGGCGCAACGGCGAGCAGGATGTCAAGACTGCGCTCGCCTGCGAAACGCTGGTCGAAGATGGCATGCAGGTCGCGTTCCTGGATTACTTCACTGCGTCGGAGCGGCACGTCTATCGCATCGAGGAGATCGGCGACAGCTGGGATGCTTTGCAAACAATCTCTGAAGTGTTCCCGGAAGCTGCCCATTGCCGTCACTGCAGCGGATGCGATCGGGCCTGTCCGAAGGGACTCGATGTTCAGGAGGGCGTGAGGTTCGCGGTGGAGGGCAAGCTGACCGCCTCGGGCCAGGTGTTCGACGAATGCGTCATGTGCAATCTCTGCACGCTGGCCTGCCCCGAGCATATCCGGCCCAACCATCTCGGCCTGTTTGTGCGGCGGATAATCGCGGCGCAGACACTGCGGCCGGCCAATCTCATGCTGCGCCTGCAGCAGATCGAGAGCGGCGCGATGACGATTGACTTTGACGCACCCGGCGCGCAGCCGCCGCGCTGACGGGACGAACCATCATGCCAGCTGGCATCCCCTACGAAGAGGCGCGCAAGCGCTACCGTCCAGGTGTGGCGCCGGCGGTGCGCGGCGATGACACCTCCATCGAAGCACTGCTAAAGGCCTACCACCCCGACCACGGGTCCAATGCGCGCGTTGCGCTGAGCGTCGGCGTCAACCGCGGCGAGCCTTGTCAGCCGGATCTCGCCCGCTATCTGCAAGCCAATGCGCTGATCGACGACGTCGACATTGCCGGGGCGCAACTCGTGTCCACCGATGTGCTGATCATTGGCGGGGGCGGTGGCGGCTGCGCGGCGGCGCTGACCGCGGCCAGGCAAGGCGCGCAGGTGATTCTCGCCACCAAGCTGCGCCTCGGTGACAGCAACACCGTGATGGCTGAAGGCGGGATCCAGGCGGCCATCGGCGAGGACGACAGTCCCCAGTTGCACTTCGAGGATACCTTGCGCGCCGGGCACTTCTGCGGCGAGCCCGAGCTGGTCGCGCAGATGGTGATGGATGGGCCCGACGTGATCCGATGGCTGATCCGGCTGGGCATGATGTTCGACCAGGAGGAAGACCGGCCCCTCGGCGGCAATCTCCTGCGCAAGAAGCCAGGGGGGGCATCGGCCGCGCGCATTCTCTCCTACCGGGACTATACCGGCCTGGAAATGATGCGCGTGCTGCGCGAGGCGGTGGACCTCGAGGCCGGCATCGCGGTGTGGAACCGCTGCCCCGCAGTCGAGTTGCTGTCCGACGAGCGGGGGCGCTGCGCCGGGGCGGTGATCTACAACCTCGAATGGCGCACCTTTATGCTGGTGCGAGCGCGCGCCGTGATTCTCGCCACCGGCGGGGCGGGGCGCCTGCACCTGAATGCCTTCCCGACGTCCAACCATTACGGGGCTACCGCAGACGGCCTGGTGCTGGCCTATCGGATCGGGGCGCGCCTGCGCGAGCTGGATTCGTTTCAATACCATCCCACCGGCATCGCCTACCCGCCGCACCTGGCGGGCGGCCTGATCTCGGAAGCCGCCCGCTCGGCCGGCGCGAAGCTGATCAACGGCGAGGGCGAGCGTTTCGTCGATGAACTCAAGCCGCGGGACATCGTGGCCTCGGCAATCCTGCGCGAATGCGCGCAGGGGCGCGGCATCGAGCGGGGTGGCCAGGTCGGTGTCTTCCTCGACACGCCGACGCTGGAAATGGAGAACCCCGGCATCCTGGCCAAGCGGCTCGTGACGCTGCGCCATCTTGCCGACAAGTGCGGCCAGGATGCGTCCCAGGAGCCTTTCCTTGTCTACCCGACCCTGCACTACCAGAACGGCGGCGTTGCCATTGACAAGGAGGGCGCGACCAGCGTGCAAGGGCTCTATTGCGTTGGCGAGGTCACGGGCGGCATTCATGGGCGCAACCGGCTGATGGGCAACGCGTTGCTCGATATCCTGAGCATGGGCCGGCGCGCCGGTGCCAGCGCGGCGCAAGCCGGGCGCAGCGCCATCGCCGCACGCGCCGGCATCGGCCACGTGCACGCCTGGCAGCGGGAATTGACGCTGGCCGGGCTGCCCCTGCATGTCAAGGCACCGCAGCTCTTCCCCGGCTACGCAAATTTCGATCTGCGCGTCGACGCAGGGTTGCACTCCGGCGCGTGGGGGCGGGCGGTCGGCGGCACCCGGTAAGCGGGGCACGGAGCGCGCGATGGAACAGTTCAATCAGGTTCTGCTCAACGAGGACATCCGGGTCGGCGCCGACCTCGATGCGTGGTTGGCACGCGGCGGCGGAGAGGGGCTGGCCCGGGCGCTGCGCGAGCCGGCCGTGGTCATTGCCGAGATCGAGCAGGCGGACTTGCGCGGGATGGGCGGCGCCGGTTTCGCGACGCATCGCAAATGGGCACCGGTGGCTGCCGCGGCGGCCGGCGACAAGTACATCATCTGCAATGGCAACGAAGACGAGCCGGGAACGTTCAAGGACCGCTTCCTGCTTGAGCACACGCCGCACCAGGTGATCGAGGGCGCGCTGATCGCCGCGGCGGCCACTCGCGCCAACCATGTCGTGCTGTATGTCAATCCCCATCAGCCGCTGTCGCTGGCGCGGACGCGCGAGGCGGTGCAGCAATGGCAGGCACACCCGCAGTTCGCCGAGCTGGCCGGGCTGGTCGGCGGACCGGTGTCGCTTCGCGTCCTACCCAGCTCAGGCTTGTATATCGGCGGCGAGGAAACCGCGGTCATCGCGAGCGTCGAGGGCGGGTTCCCGTTTCCGCGCCGCAAGCCGCCATTTCCCGCCGAGCATGGCGTGCATGGCGCGCCGACCGTCGTCAACAACACCGAGACGCTGGCCCACGTCCCGGGCATCCTGCGCAACGGTGCCCAATGGTATCGCGGCCTCGGCATCGGCCATGCCTCGGGAACCAAGCTGTATTCGCTCTCGGGCGATGTCTTGCGGCCTGGCCTGTATGAGCTGCCGATGGGCACGAGCCTTGAGACCCTGGTGTTCCGACATGGCGGCGGGATGCTCCAGGGCAAGGAGTTCAAGGCGGTCTTCACGGGCGGGCCCTCCAATATGCTGCTGACCAAGCGCGATCTCGATGTGGCGCTGGACTTCGACTCCGTGCGGCAACGGCGTTCGCGGCTGGGAACCGGTGCGATGATCGTGGTGTCGGAAGGGACCAGCATCGTCCGCAAGGTGGCAGAGTACGTCAGCTTCTTCGCCCAGGGCTCATGCGGCCAGTGCCCGCCGTGCAAGGGCGGGACCTTCCAGTTGATGCGCCTGCTGAACCGGATCGATACGGGCCGCGGCGTGCGTGCGGACCTGGAATCGTTGGAGAACCTGTGCCGCATCCTTCCCGGCAGCGGGCGCTGCGGCCTGATCGACGGCGCCGTGACGGTGGTGGACAGTTCCCTCCATCAGTTCCGGGAAGAATACGAGGCGCTCCTGATGGCATAGGGCCAGCATCGAACATCCGGTTTGCGAGGCGCCGCGCCATGCGTGCGCGCTGCCGCGCAGCGATGTCTTGGCGTCTTGTAGGTTCGCCGAACGGCGGCCAGGTGGCTTTTCCAATGGATGCGATGGGCGAGATCACGGAGCCAACCATGCACTACTTTGCACCTTATGCGCTGTGCTTGTCGATGGCTTTGGTCGGGGCATGCGGCAACCGCGAGCAGCCGCCACCCCCGGCAAGCGGTAAAACACCCGTCGCCGCCGGCAGTGAAGCGGTTGCCATTCCGCCACCCCAGCGAGCCGATGATATGCCGCAGCAGGCTGGACCTGGCCGCTATCAGATCGTGAGTCAATCCCAGGTCCGCGCAGGCCCCTTCTTGCTCGACACGCAGACGGGTCGCATCTGGCAGTTGCGGGAATTCCCCGGACTCGAAGGCGCGCCGAGTGCGTGGCGCGAGATGACGATCATCGATGACAGGGGCGCAATGGGGATCACGACGGCACAGTTCCAGAAGCTCTATCCGCCGCGGCATGCTGCGCCGCGGCGGCGGTAGCGGGCGTGCCCTGATGCCAATGTCGCCGACGGCAGTCTTTAGCGCGGCAGGAAGAAGAAGGTGAGGGCGAGGGCAAAATACACGATCAGGAGCTGCGTGCCCTTGAACCAGTCGGCGTGCCCGTCGCTCGCCATTTGCGCCGTGACCAGCACGGACAGGACTACCATCAGGACCAGGGCGGGACGAAAGGCCAGGTCCATCGGGGCCGGACCGAGAAAGTGGCTCGTCAGTACCAGCACCGGCGCGACAAACAGTGCCACCTGGACGCTCGAGCCGACCGCAATGGAAAACGACAGGTCCATGCGATTTCTCATGGCTGCGGTAATGGCCGATGCATGCTCGGCCGCATTTCCGAGGATCGCCACCACAAAGGCACCGACGAATATGTCGCTGAGGGCGTAGTCGCGCATCATGGGGCCGAGCGCACCCACCATGATCTCGCTCATCCACGCCGTCCCTACGGTGGCTGCCGCCAGTATCGCTATCGCCCGCGCTACGGACGAGGAGGGCTGGTCCTCCACGCCTTCCCGGGCAACCGCCTTGGCTTCGTATGCGCCGCGGAACAGCGCGGGGTGAGTGACCAGCGAGAACACCAGGTACAACGCATAGACGACCAGAAGCGCGATGGAAATCCAGGCGCTGAGCCGGTACAGCACGGCTGTCGTGCTGCCTTCTACCGCTTCAAAGCTGGCAGGCAGGATCAGCGCGATCGCCGACAGTATGAGCATGGTCGCCTGGGAACGCGCGCCGCGCGGGTTGAAGCTTTGCTCGGGATAGCGAATGCCGCCTGCGAGCATCGCGGCGCCAAACACCAGCAGCATATTTCCGACAATGGAACCGACGATGGAGGCTTCCACCACCTGATGGAGGCCGGCACGCAAGGCGACAAGTGCGATGATAAGTTCAGCCGCATTGCCGAATGTCGCATTGAGCAGTCCCCCGACCGCCTCGCCCATGCGCTCCGCGAGTTGCTCGGTGGCATGGCTCATCCGTCCGGCAAGCGGCAGGATGGCCAGGGAGGAAGCGATAAAGATCAGGAGGTGGTGATCGGAAGCAAGGAATTCCAGGGCGATTGCGATCGGCACAAAGATCAGAAGCAAATTCATCCACATGGATTGCCTCCTGCTTCCGGTGATGACAGCTCGTCCTCGAACAGTCCTTTTATCTCCCACCGGGGTTGCAGGCAAGAGACAAGACAGCTTGGTACAGCCGCGGGTAGTTCGATCAGGCCGATGGACTCACCTGATCGGTTGCCCGATGGCAAGGAGGTTGCCCTCGCTGTCTCTGAACCAGGCACCTTTCTCGCCTATGCCACCCTTGGACGGGTAGTTCCCCTGGACCTCGGCGATCCCATTGATGGTCTTGAGGCCGGGAAGATCGTATTCTTCGAACACGACTCCCAGGTGCCGCAGTTCGCTAACGGTTGCCTGGATGTCATCGACCTCCCAGGCCATTTGTGTGTGAGTGCCGGAGGCCGAGCCAGCCGACTCGAAAAGTACGAAGTAGCTGTTGCCGCACTTGTAGCGCAGGCCGCCGGGCCGTTCCTCGACTGGCTCAAGCCCGAGCTTGCTCGAGTAGAAGGATCTCGCTCGTGTGAGGTCTTGCGCAGGAATCCTGGCCGCGACGTTACCGTTCTGAAGCATGGGGAAATCCTCCTGAACAAGGCTGGACCGCTGAAATGCAATATGTCTAGCATAGGCGTGCGGCGGGCCCTAAAGAAAGAGGTGGCAGCATGACGGTACTGGTTTTGGGATTGCTCATTTTTCTGGGTGCGCACTCGGTACGCATGGTGGCTGACCCATGGCGCACCGCGCAGGTTGCCAGGCTCGGCCCCCGTCGCTGGAAAGGCTTGTACACCCTGGTTTCGATTGCCGGCCTGGCGCTGGTTGTATGGGGCTACGGCCTGGCCAGCGCGCATCCTGTGCTGGTCTGGACGCCGCCGGTATGGGGGCGGTACGTTGCCGCATTACTCACGGTCCCGGCCTTTGTGCTGATTGCGGCGGCATATGTGCCTCGCAACCGCATCAAGGCTGCGCTTGGTCATCCGATGCTGGCAGGCGTGCAGGCCTGGGCCCTGGGGCACCTGCTTGCCAACGGAACACTCGCCGCAGTGGTGCTGTTTGGCGCGTTCCTGGCGTGGGCGGTGGCGGACTTCGTGTCAGCGCGCCGGCGGGACCGGGAAGCGGGAACCAGCTACCCGACCGGGACACCTGCGCGCGATGCGATGGTGGCGGTCGTCGGGCTGGCAGGCTGGGCGCTGTTCGGATTCGTGCTTCATGAATGGATGACCGGCGTGCGGGCGTTCGGGTAAGCGAAAGAATCTGGCGGTTAGCACATGGATATGTCGGGCAGCGCCTCAGCCCGGCAGCGCGAAGGGATTGAATCCGGTGCGTTGATAGCCCTCCGCCGTCACCGCATCATCCAGGGCCAGGGTGGCAAGGTCATCGGCCACGGCCTCGGCCTGCGGGTCGCGTTCCAGTGAGATGACTTTCAGATAGCCGTGGCACACTCCGCAGCTTTCGGCGCGCACCGTGGCTTCGGCGGTGTCGAAGCTGAGGTAGTCAAGCTCCGAGGCTGTGCCGCAGTTGGTGCATTTCGCCCGCACCATGTGCCACTGGCTCTCGCAGAGCGCGCAATGCAGATAGCGCATGCCCTGGCTGTCGCCGATCAGGATCAGGCTTGCCACGGGGGCAGTGCCGCAGACCGGGCAGCACGCGTGCTCGGCCGGGCCGCTGTCGGGCACGGGCGCCGCCCGCGCGGCGCTGGCACATTGCAGCGAGAGCGCAGCCCAGAGGAAGGGCGCGATTGCCGCCGGCACCGCATCAAAGCGGCCCTCGGTCAGCGCCTGGGCAGCATCAAGGCGCGCATCCGCAGGGAGGGCGCGCAGCGCCGCAAGATGCGGGGCGACCGGGGCGGGAGCATCGTGCTTGAGCCGCTCGATCAACCGATCAAGCAGGGCGCCCCAATTCCCCTCCCGCGGGATGGCCCTGGCGTCTGCCGGGCCGGGCCCACCGGCCTCGGGCACCAGCGACGCCTGCACCTCGGCCACGCGGGCGGCCAGGCGCAGATAATCGGCAAGGTCGTGCCCGTCGGCCAGCGCGCGCAGGCGCGCGGCGCGGCGGCTGTAAAGACCGGCAAGGTCCGGCTGGATCAGCGGCATGAAATGCCGCGAGGCCTCGTCCGATGGCGGTATTCCCGGCGTTGTCTGATGCTGGTTCATGCCTCGTTCCCCTTCGCTTCCGCCGCTTTCGACTGATTCGACTCCTTCGCCTTCAACTCGCCATACCAGCGGTCATGGTGCTGCCTGGCCCAGGCGCGCGAGACGTAGCCCGTCACCATGCCCGTGATCGAGCCGCGCACCCAGATTGCCAGATAGATGTGGCCCACGATCAGCAGGATCAGGCCGATCCCTGCGACGGAATGGGCCAGGATCGCCAGACGGAGCACGGGGATCGGGAAGTACTCGGCGAAATAGGCACGCCACATGATCAGCCCGGAGATCAGCAGGGCCAGGATTGAAGCCATGATTAGCCAGAACAGCACCTTCTGGCCGGCGTTGTATTTGCCGATCTGCAGCGGTTCGCCGCCATGCTGGTTCAGCAGCACTTCCCTGGCGCGGCGGAACCAGATCGCGTCGGTGCACGCGGGCATGTTGTAGCCCACGAAGCGCCAGCCCATGTAGCAAAGCCCGACGAAGACCGCGATGCCCAGGAACGGGTGGAGCAGCCGCGCCATCTGCGGCGTGCCAAGGAAGCCGCTCAGCCAGCTCACCGTCGGGAAGAACCACGAGATTCCCGAAACCGCCGCGAGGAAGAAGCAGAGCACGATCGCCCAGTGACACAGCCGCTCGGCGAATTTCGTGCGCAGGATCATGTCGTTGTTGGTCGCCATTCCCGGTCTCCGCTTATGCCGCGCCGTCAGTCGGGGCGTCGTGGTCGTCTGTTTCGGTGGTGTTGGGGCCGACCGCCATGAAATGTGCCGCCATGCCCACGACTGCCGCCGCGCCGGCGAAAGCGGCGACGGGTTTCAGGCCATCCTTCCAGCCCGAGACCACCGAGCTGATCTCCGGGTCCTTCGGCAAGCCCGCGTAACGCTTCGGGTCGTCGGCATGCTGCAGCACATACATCACGTGGGTGCCACCGACCCCCGCCGGGTCATACAGGCCGGCCTTGGCATAGCCGCGCTCGTTCAACTCGGCCACGCGCTCGGCGGCGAGGGATTGCATCTCTGCCTTCGAGCCGAAGGCGATGGCGCCGGTCGGGCAGGTCTTGACACAGGCAGGCTCCTGCCCGACCGAGACGCGGTCCGAGCACAGCGTGCACTTGTAGGCCTTGTTGTCCATCTTGGAAATACGCGGCACGTCGAAGGGGCAGCCCGCAACGCAATAGCCGCAGCCGATGCACAGGTCGGACTGGAAGTCGACGATGCCGTTGGCATACTGGACGATGGCGCCGGGCGCCGGGCAGGCTTTCAGGCATCCGGGATCTTCGCAATGCATGCAGCCGTCCTTGCGGATCAGCCATTCCAGCTTGCCCGCCTGGTCCTCATGCTCGGTGAAGCGCATCAGGGTCCAGGTGTTGGGCGACAGGTCGCGCGGATTGTCGTAGACGCCGACATTCTCCTGGACGTCGCCGCGCAGGTCGTTCCATTCATTGCAGGCGACCTGGCACGCCTTGCAGCCGATGCAGATCGACACGTCGATCAGCTTGGCCACTTCCATCTGATGGTCGCGGATGCGAGGGGCGGGTGTCAGCTCCGACGAGGCCGAGCGACGGATGATGTTTTGCGAGTTCATGCCTGGGCTCCCGCCACTTTTTCAATGTTTACGAGAAATGCCTTGAATTCCGGCGTTTGCGAATTGGCGTCGCCGACACCCGGCGCAAGCGTATTGGCGAGATAGCCCTTGCGGGTCGCCCCCTCGAAGCCCCAATGGCAGGGGATGCCGATCTGATCGACCGCCTGCCCGGCCACCTGGAGCGTGCGCATGCGCTTGGTCACCACGGCCTTGGCCGTGATATGTCCGCGCTTGGTCGTGATCTTCACCGTGTCGCCATGGGCGATGCCCTTGTCCGCGGCCAGCTTCTCGCCAATCTCGACGAATTGCTCGGGCTGGAGCATGGCGTTCAGGTGCGAGTGCTTGGTCCAGTGGCGGAACAGTTCCGTAATCGAATAGGTCGTGGCGACATAGGGGAACTCGGTGCGGTTGCCCATCCGCTGCGCGTCGTTCTGGAAGATGCGGGCGGTCGGGTTGTGGGTGACCTTTCCGTGCAGGGGGTTCTTGGCGATCGGGCTCTCGACCGGCTCGTAGTGCTCGGGGAACGGGCCGTCGATCATGCCGCCGACGGAGAACAGGCGCCCCACGCCTTCGGGCAGCATGATGAAGGGTCCGACGGGCGTGCCAGGCGCCGCAGTGAGCGGAAAGTCGGGCACGTCCGCGCCCACCCATTTCTCGCCGTTCCAATGCAGGATCTGGCGCTTGGGGTCCCAGGGGTTGCCCATCTCGTCCATCGACGCGCGGTTGTAGAGGATGCGGCGGTTCGCCGGCCAGGACCAGGCCCAGCCCGGCGTGTTCCCCAGGCCGGTGTCGGTGTTGTCGCGCCTGGCCATCTGGTTGCCCGCCTCGGTCCAGGAGCCGGCGAAGATCCAGCAGTAGCTTGAGGTCGTGCCGTCGTCGCGCAGTTGCGCGAACGAATCCAGCAGCTGGCCCTTGCGCAGGATCTTCTTTCCGGTCTCGTCGAACACGTCTGCCAACGCGTAGCCGTTGGCTTCCTTGGCCATTTCCTCGGGATGGGGGCTGTGGGGATCGTGATAGGTCGCCTCGTCCCAGGTCATGTGCAAAACCTGTTCCGGGCAGGCGCCGCCTTCCTTCTCGTAGAGCCGCCGCAGCTCCATCATGATGCCGCCGAGGATGGCCGGATCATGCCGCGCCTCGCCCGGCGGCTGCTGGCCCGCGTAGTGCCATTGCAGCCAACGGCCCGAGTTCACGACGGTCCCGTCTTCCTCGGCAAAGCAGCTCGACGGCAGCCGGAAGACTTCGGTCATGATCTCTTCGGTCTTGACGTCGTTGAACTTGCCTTCGTTGCGCCAGAAGTTGGAGGTCTCGGTCACCAGCGGGTCGATGACCACCAGGAACTTCAGTTTCGACAGCGCGGCCGAGGACTTGTTCTTGTCAGGCATCGCCGCCAGCGGGTTGAACCCCTGGACCACATAGCCGTTGACCTTGCCCTCGTACATCAGGTCGAAATAGGCCAGCATGTCGTAGCTGCGATCCCATTTCGGCAACAGGTCGAAGGCCCAGTTGTTTTCCGCCGTGGCATGCTTGCCGAACAGGTTCTTCTGCAGCGAGACGAAGAAATTGGGCAGGTTCTTCCAGTAGTTCACCTGATCAGGCACCACGGCTTTCGGCGTGGCATCGGCCAGGTATTGCTTCAGCGTCTGCTGCCTGTCGGTAGGCAGGTCCATGTAGCCCGGCAGCCGCAGCGACAGTAGACCAAGGTCGGTATAGCCCTGGATGTTGGAGTGTCCGCGCAGCGCGTTCACGCCGCCGCCGGACATGCCGACATTGCCCAGCAGCAGCTGGATCATCGCCGCGCCGCGAATGATCTGTGCGCCGCCGGTGTGGTGCGTCCAGCCAAGCGCGTAAAGCCAGGTCAGTGTTTTGTCCCTGGCCGAGCACGAACCGACGATCTCGGCGATCTGCAGGAAGTCGGCCTTCCTCACACCGGTGATCTCCTCGACCTTCTCGGGCGTGTAGCGTGAGACGTGCTGCTTCAGCAGGTTCAGCACGCAGCGCGGATGGCGCATCGAGGGATCGCGTTTCGCGTTCCCCGCCGCGTCGAGTTCATAGGCCCAGGAGGATTTGTCGTAGGCGAGCTTCTCGGGATTGAAGCCCGAGAACAGCCCTTCGTCGAAGCCGAAATCCTCGCGCACGATCAGCGGCGCGTTGGTGTACGCGCGCACATAGTCGTGCTGGATCTTGTCGTGCTGCAGAAGCCAGTTGACCATGCCCATCAGGAAGGCCGTGTCCGAGCCCGCCCGGATCGGCGAGAAGATATCGGCAACCGAGGCGGTGCGGTTGAAGCGCGGATCGATGACGATGACCTTGGCCTTGTTCCTGATCTTGGCCTCGATCACCCATTTGAAGCCGACCGGATGGGCCTCGGCCGGGTTGCCGCCCATGACGATGACGACATTGGCGTTCTTGATGTCCACCCAGTGGTTCGTCATCGCGCCGCGGCCGAAGGACGGCCCCAGTGCCGAAACCGTTGGCCCGTGGCACAGACGCGCCTGGCAGTCCAGCGCCAGCATGCCGAGCGAGCGGGCAAACTTGAAGTCGAGCACCCCGGTTTCGTTGGACGCCGCTGACGAGGCGAGCATGCCCGAACTCAGCCATCGGTTCACCAGCTGGCCCTTCTCGTTGCGCGCGATGAAGTTCTTGTCGCGGTCGTCTTTCAGCAGGCGGGCGATGCGCCTGGTCGCATCGTCCCAGCTGATGCGCACCCACTCCTTCGACCCTGGCGCGCGGTATTCCGGATACTGCAGCCGGTTTTTCGAATGGACGATGTCCAGCAGGCCCGCGCCCTTTGGGCAGAGCGAACCACGGCTGACCGGGTGATCGGGATCGCCCTCGATGTGGAAGATGCGGGGCTTCGCATTCCTGGCGCCGTCACCCAGCGAATACATCAGGAGGCCGCACCCGACCGAGCAATAGGTGCAGTTGTTGCGCGTCTCTTTCGCACGCAGCAGCTTGTAGGGGCGCACGCCGGCAGGCGCCTGCGCCCGGGCTGTACCCAGGCCCAGGGCCGAGGCCGAGACGGCAACAGATCCAAAGCCAAGTATCTTGAGGAACTGTCGACGTCCGATATTGGTGGTGTAAGTCATCGTGGTCTCATCGTCATTTCTTCTTCCGCCCATCCCTGCTGCCAGGAGTGGGGGCGATCGCATTCGAGACCCGTAGCGTCATTTGGGCGCACGTATCCCCGGGCCGCCCGGATCGCGATCGATCACGGAGATGCCCCGTCCGGTACGTCCCTGAGGCGCACGCGCAAGAGGATGACCAACCACAAATGACGTCGCGTCGCCGGTCACGACGCGACGTCATCCGTGCCGGTTTCCCGCGCGCACGGCGCCACGAGCGGAGAAATGCCGCTCAGGTTCGAATGCAGATAAATTTGGATAAGCGATGAGAATGAGCCCGAAACGCCCTGCGGATTGCCCTGCAGATGCGCGGCCCCACCGGGGCACGACGTCGGGACGGGTATCGCTCGCTGAGGAGCGTAGCACGACCAGCCCATTACTCCAAATAGGGGAAAATCCCGTTCGGCGCGGGCAGCTTATGCCCAAGGGGGTCTTGCCATCCGAGTCATCGGCAGTATTGCTGCCGTGATCACGGCCATGAGAGTCGGCGCAACCGCATCGTCTGCCAAGTCAGGCCAAATCGCTGGCCGGGTTCCAGTGCGCCTGCCCATTGCGCTGCGGCGCAGCAGTGCCACCCCGTGGCCGTCCTGTGCCGGCAGCGATTCTCGTCACGCTTGACTTCCGTGCCGGGCGTTTCTACCAATGACATTGAACAGAACGGTAATTGGCCTGCGCCGCTGGCATCCGGCCTGCGCTGTGGGATTGAATGACCTTTACACTCCACAGGCTGGCGCGGCCAAAGGAGTGATCATGCAAGAGCAGACCTTTCGCGCCCTGCTGTACCGCTACTTTTTCTTCAGTTGGCTGTACCGGGACGCCAGCCAGGGCAACCGCGCTGAACGAGCCCTCGCCTGGCATTTCAACAAGGCGCGCGCGCATTGGCTGCTAACGTACATGCGGCGCTGGCTCTGGTGCGGTGTCTGCTGCTATGGGCTGGGTAGTGTGGTGGAACTTGTGCTGTCCGCGCCTGCGCTGTCCGCGCTCTTCTACGTGCCCGGCGCGCTCTGCGTACCGGTCAATGTTGTCATCGTGGTGCTCTGGATCGGCCTGAAGACGCTGCCCGGGCCGCTGTAAGCGGCGACCGGCTGCTCCTGCGCCCGGGCTGGCATCCGGCTGCGACGCCAGGAATGGCGCCAGCGGCACGACATCCCCCGGCTTCTTGACCCATCTGCCTTCGTCGCGGGGAGGGCGCCGATAGGCAACGGACGCGCCCGGCGACACGAGCCATATCACCCGCGGGGTCGGATGGTCGCCACCGCGAGACCCGCTCCGGCGAACGCGCACACAGCGGACACCAGCGCAACGGCGCGCAGCGCGTCGGTGATAGCTTCGGCTTCCGCCAGCGCCACGGGTGTCCGAGTCGGCAAATGGGCGTCGCCCGCTGCCGCCCCGGCTTGCGCGCCCGGCTCCAGCAACTGCCCGGTCCCGCGTGCGTCCCTGGGAACGTCCAGTTCATCGAGCCGCGCCGACAGCGCCGCTTGGTGCGACCACACGAACACGATGCCGAGCACCGCAATTGCCAGCAGGCTCGCCACACGCGCAACCGCATTGTTGATGCCGGATGCAACGCCTGCGTGGTCAGCCGGCACCGAGTCCATCACAATCGTCGTGAGTGGCGCGACGGTGATCGTCATGCCAAGCCCGAGCACGATGAGCGCAGGGAAGAATCCGGCCCAATAGCCGCCGCGCACGAACGGCAACGCCAGCATCAGGAACCCGATTCCGGCGACACCCGGGCCAGCGCTCAACAGGATGCGCGAACCGAAGCGGCTCGTCAGGCCGCCGGTGAAGCGCGACAACAAGCCGATGATGACCGGCACCGGCAGCAGCGCCGCGCCCGCTTCGGTTGCGGTGTAGGCATGTGCGCGGATCAGCGTGAACGGCAGGAAGAACAGCGCGCCGCTCAGGCCGAAGTAGAGCAGCAGTGTGACGAGGTTGGCGCCGGTGAAATCGCGTGAGCGGAACACGTCGAGCGGCATCATGGGGTGACGGCTGTTCGCTTCGATCATCACGAATGCGACCAGCACGAACGCGCCGGCGCCGATCGCGCACAGGACAAGCGGATCTGCGAAACCGCGCGCAGACGCCTCGGTCAGACCATAGGTGAGGGCAGCGAGCCCCGCTGCGACGCTAAGCGCGCCGGGCCAGTCCAACTGTTGAGGCGCATCGAGCTTGTGGCTGTTCGGCACCGACGAAATCGCGAGCGCGATCGTCATCGCAGCAAGCGGGACGTTAAGGAAGAATATCGCGCGCCACGACAACATGTCGACGAGCCAGCCGCCCGCCACCGGCGCCGCCGCGGACGTGATCGCCCCGACGGCCGCCCAGGTGCCGATGGCCCGTCCGCGCGCTTCGCCTTCGTACACGGCGCCGATGATCGCGAGACTACTGGGTACGAAGAGTGCTGCACCAATGCCCTGCACAGCGCGCGCGGCGATCAGCGAATTCGCGTCCGGCGCGAACCCGCACGCGGCCGACGCCAGCGTGAAGACCCCGATGCCCGCAATGAACACCGTGCGGCGGCCGAGCTTGTCGCCCATCGATCCGCCCACCAGCACGAGGGACCCGAGAAAGAGCAGGTAGGCGTTAACGATCCACTGCATTGCCGCGACGCTCGCGCCGAGTTCGCTCTGAATGGCGGGTAGCGCGACATTGACGACGGAGCCGTCGATGAACGCCATGCTTGAGCCGAGGATCGTCGCGGCGAGTGCCAGACGCTTGCGCCGGCACGGGCGGTCGACCGCGGTGGGCTGCGAGCGGATGACGAGTTCGTCGCACGGGCTTGCTTGTGCAGCGACGACGTGCGCGGTCATTGGGTCGCTATCGGGAAGATCCGGGTGTAGGCGACCGTCAGTCTCCAACGGGCGAAAACTATCTTGGCTTGGCACCCGACCCGATGATGAGTTCAAGCTCTGCCTTGAAGCCTTCATCGGCGTCGAACTGCTTTAGGCATTCATAGACATCGTTCCAGGCCTTCAATCTCGCCGCGGCGTCGAGGTCCGCTACCACAGCCCGGTATGCCCCGGCGGCTTCCTGCATCAGTTGCAGAGCATCGGACGCGCTCGGCAAGACGAGCTGCGCTCGAACGTGCTGTGTTCTCACATCTCCAAAACCGCTGTCGTTCATCAGGCGTTCCATCACGCCATCGCCTCCCAGCGCGAAGATTCCAGGTTGTCCGGGCGCGGGAGGAGACTTGCCCGCGTGGCGTAGAAGGATCGCCATCGGCTGGGCCATAAAGGGATTCTTGGCCGGCGTCGTGAAGACCAGCGCCGCGAAACGCGCGCCAGGCTTGAGTGCGCGTTGGACAGCTTCCAATGCCTCGCTAGGTGACGGGAAAAGCATCAACCCCAATCGGCACATCGCCGCGTCGAACGGGGCCAGTGTCTCGTCCAATTCTTCTGCGGCGCATTCCAGCGTTTCGATATTCTGAAGACCGGCGCGAGCGGCATTTCGGCGGACATGCTCCAGCATGGTGCCCGATATATCACAGGCGACCACTTCGCCGCCGGCACCCACTCGCATTGCTGCCTGAATGCTCTGGCTGCCGGCACCGCAGGCCAGATCGAGAACGCGCATGCCCGGCCGGATACCGGCCATATCGATGAGCATGTCCGTGGCGCCCGAAAGATTGGTGGCGAACACATGCTCCCACTTCGCCCAGCCGGGTGCTGCCGACTCCCACGTATTGCGAAGATTGGATTTCACTCTGCTGTCGGTCATTTGGAGACTCCCTCAGGACCCGCCGCCGCCTGTACAGGAGCATTGTACGCAAGCGATCGTGGGGGCAGTGTTATGCAGCGCTCGTAAGTTGGCGGCTTCCGCGCAGAGGGTTACTTTCTGCGCACAATTGGAGGCTGCGCGAGTGAGTGACCGCCTTCCTGAACGGATCCAACGGTTGACTGGCCGTTTGATCGGGGCCGGCCTATGAAGCGAAACCGGGGCCGCAGCCGACGTCTGAACGTCCGACCGACGGTATGAGTGGAATGACGCCTCATGGCCGAGAGCTGCCTGTGTGCCTGTGTTTCCTCGGAGCCCGTGAGCCTGGATGGAGCGGGGCGCCCATAGTCGGGCACTGGCCCCGGGGTTGTCGTAGTGTCCGGCCATTATCGCAATGGCAATATCAGCGGCTCCGCTTTTAGCCCCGCTCCAATCGCGAGCGGGGCTTTCGGTCGTTCCCGGCTTCTAGCGGTCGCCATTTCTCACCGGCCCGGATCTTGTCCCTAACCGACCGAGGCCGTGTGGAAACGTCTCTCGAATCGCACTAATGCGCGTCTCCTCCGGGGCGTAGCCTGTCTTATCGAATTTTCGGCCAATCTGGTCATGGGACGACGCCGAAACGGGTGCGAACAGCGCCAATGAGCTCCTGAGGGCGATCTTCAGCCCATTTTTTAGGCGCAAATGGGTGCTTACGCACCCACCAGGCGCATTGCCNTCATTGTTTTCGAGAACCCGAGAATTCGAAGGACGCGCTTCAGGTTGTACGCCAGAACATGCAGGCTCATTTCAGTACCTACATTCGGTAGCGTGCGCGTCAGGAAGTGCGTGTAGCCCATCCAATGTTTGAAGGTTCCGAAGACATGCGGTTCGCCTGCGAACCGTCATTGCATC
>NZ_KB903159.1:0-43206 GCF_000379565.1 Cupriavidus sp. UYPR2.512
ATGCCGCCGCCGACCACCAGGTTGTCGACCTTGTCGGCCAGCGACTTCAGGATGGTCAGCTTGGTCGAGACCTTGGAGCCGGCCACGATGGCCACCAGCGGGCGCGCCGGCTGGCCCAGCGCCTTGCCCAGCGCGTCGATCTCGGCGGCCAGCAGCGGGCCGGCGCAGGCGATCGGGGCGTACTTCGCGATGCCATGCGTGGTGGCTTCGGCACGGTGGGCGGTGCCGAAGGCATCGTTGACGTAGACATCGCACAGCTTGGCCATCTTCTGGGCCAGTTCGTCGCTGTTCTTCTTTTCACCCTTGTTCACGCGGCAGTTTTCCAGCAGCACCACCTGGCCCGGCGCCACCTCGACGCCGTCGACCCAGTTCTGCACCAGCTTGACCGGCTTGCCCAGCAGCTCGGACAGGCGCGTGGCGATCGGCGCCAGCGAGTCCTCTGGCTTGAACTCGCCCTCGGTCGGGCGGCCCAGGTGGGAGGTGACCATCACCGCGGCGCCGCCAGCCAGGCAGGCCTCGATGGCCGGCACCGAGGCACGGATGCGGGTGTCCTCGGTGATATTGCCGGCGTCGTCCTGCGGCACGTTCAGGTCGGCGCGGATAAACACCCGCTTGCCGGAGATTTTGCCTTGGGAAATCAGGTCGGAAAGACGCAGGACAGAGGTCATGGCGATGGATAGCGCGAGATTTCGCTGAAATTCGGGGAAACGGGCATTTTACCTGATCGTGGTCAACGCTTTGCCGATTCCGGACCGTTACCAACCTTGAATATGTCCCTTGCAGCACATTCAGGGCAAGCTCACAGGGTGCTGGTGACATATCTCCCCACGAAAGAAGGGTCAGCTTCACGCCCCTCTTGACCCCCGAGTGCGGTAATGTATGCAACGTCTGCTACAACAGACACGCAAAAAGCGCCAGAGCCGATCTTGAAACGGCCATGACAACAGGCGGCCAAAATAACAAGCAGCCAAAAAGAATGCAGCCGATGTGCGATCAGACGCACCGCCGGCGCCGCGCATTTCCTTGTCGCGAATGCAGGGGTGAGTCAGATGAAAGAAGCCGACATGCACGGAGCGATCCGTGGCTTGTACGAGGGCATTCTCGATCCCGGTGCCTGGCAGCAGAGCCTGCGCACCCTGACGGAACTGGCGGGCACGGCACACGCCTCGATGATGGTCTGGGACACCGTCCGCGACCAGGTCACCGTCAATGAGATCGTCAATCCGGTGGTGGAACTGTTTTCCGAGTACGAATCGGACTTCCAGGCCATCGATCCGGCCAAGCAGTTCGCGCCACGCCTGCGGCCGGGCGACTGGTATATCGACGCGCGCGAACTGGGCGAAGGCACCATGGCCCGCCATCCGTTCTACCGCGACTTTTTCCACCGCTACGACCTGCGCTCCTACGTGGCCTGCCTGGTGGCGCGCCAGCCCCACTACGAAGTCTATTTCTCGATGCAGCGCGCGCGCACGCAGCCGCTGTTCTCGCCCGACGATGCCCGCGGCATGGACTGGATCATCCCGCATATGCGCAGCGCCATGGCCATGCGCGACCGCACGCTGGGGCTGACGGTGCTGGCGCGGCTGTCGACGCAGCTGGTGGAGCGGCTCAACTTTGCGCTGCTGGTATTTTCGCCGCAGCGCCAGGTGCTGCTGAGCAACCGCGCCGGCGAGCGCTGGGCGCGGCGCCTGGACCCGGCCGGCAAGGTGTCGGACTGGACCCTGTCGCGCCCGTTCGCCGACATGGTGCAGGCCGCCTGCGACCCGCGGCGCGCGGTCGGCGCGCAGGCCGCCCGTGCCACCGACGGCAGCGGCGCCGGTGCGCAGGTGATCGTGCTGCCGCTGCCGCCCTCGCACGCCTTTGCCGCGCAATGGCAGGAACCGGCGGCGCTGGTAATCGTGCATGAGCAGGACAGCGCGCCGCTGTTGCTGGCGCCGGTGCTGCGCGACCTGTACGGACTGACCCCGGCGGAGACCCGGCTGACCACCCAGCTGGCCACCGGCCAGGGCCTGCCCGAAGCCAGCCAGCAGCTGAACATCCGCCACGAAACCGCGCGCACGCAGCTCAAGGCCGTGTTCCACAAGACCGGCTGCAACAGCCAGGCCCAGCTGACGCATCTGCTCTCGCGCCTCGGCGCGGCGCTGGACGGAGCCTGAACATCACCGCGCCCGGCATCGGGCCGGCGCCGCGCCTGCGGCCCGCCCTTTTGCCCCGCGAAGAAAGTGCTAAAAGTACAAGAAACAAAAAGAAGGGAAGCCATGAGCGACACACAGATGCACGAGACCATTCGCGCGCTATACGAGGGGATCTTCGATGCCGACGCCTGGCAGCGCAGCCTGGGCGCGCTGTGCCAGGCCAGCGGCAGCACGCATGCCCATCTGCTGGTGCTCGACACGGTCCACGAGCGCGTGCTGGTGAACCAGGAGGTCAACCCCATGCCGGAGGCGGTGGCCGCCTACAGCGAGCAGTACGTAGCCATCGACCCGGCCCTGCCGTTCGCCAGGCGCATGTCGGTGGGCAACTGGTATATCGATTCACGCGAGCTGGGCGTACCGGCGATGCGCAAGTCGCCCTTCTACGGCGAGTTCCTGCGGCAATTCGAGCAGTCGTCGGTAATGGCCTGCCTGATCGAGCGCCAGCCGCACTACGACGTGTTCCTGTCGCTGCAGCGCCCGCAGGGCCACGACCACTATTCGCCCGAAGACGCGCGCGCGCTCGACTGGGCCATCCCGCACGTGCGCCATGCGATGGCGCTGCGCGACCGCACCCACCAGGTGTCGGCACTGGCGCATGCGTCGGCGCAGCTGATGGAGCGGCTGCCGTTCGGCGTGATCGTGTTCCGCGATGATGGCAAGCCGCTGCTGGCCAACAGCATCGGCGAGGCCTGGGTGCGCCGGCTGCTGCCGGCGGTGTCGATCGAATCCAGCGCCGTGGCGCCGCCTGCCGCAGCCGTGCGCGACGAAGCCGACTGGCAGCTGTCGCGCCCGTTTGCCGAAGCGCTGCGGGCGGCATGCAACCCCGCCAACCCGCAGCCGGCGCAGGCGCTGCGCGCGGCCGACAGCGCCGGCCGCCAGGCCCAGGTCGTCCTGCTGCCGCTGCCGCCCGCGCACCATCTGGCGATGGACTGGCAGCGCCCTAGCGTGCTGGTGGCAATTCACGAGCCCGGCACCGCGCCGATGACGCTGCCGGCCGTTCTGCGCGATCTCTACGGCCTCACGCCGGCCGAGACCCGGCTGGCATTGCAGCTGTCATCGGGCATCGGCCTGCCCGAGGCGTGCGAGCTGATCGGCATCCGGCGCGAGACCGGGCGCACGCAGTTGAAGGCTATTTTTACCAAGACGGCTACGGGGACGCAGGCGCAGTTGGCGCATTTGTTGACTAGGTTGGGGGTGAGAGCTTAGGGGCGGGGGCTTGGGGCGCTTGCCGCTCCTGCTGGTTGCAGGCCGCCTCTGCTCTGCGATATGCGATTGCTCGTGGACCGCATAGCGAACCATCCCCCAACCACCTTCAATGAACCTCAATCCACCGAAGCCCCCACAGTCCTAACCACCCCCGCCCACTTCTGACGATCCCCCTTCACCGTAGCCCTGAACTGATCCACAGTCTCAACCCGCGGCGTGTTGCCGGCATCGACCAGCTTCTGCCGGATCGCCGGCGTTTCCAGCGCCACCTTCACCGCGTCATTGATCTTGTGCGCGATCTTCGGATCCAGCCCCTTCGGCCCGAAGAAGCCGAACCAGATAGTGCTGTTGAAGCCGGGCAAGCCGCTCTCGGCAATGGTCGGCACGTCGGGAATCACTTGCACGCGCTGCCTGGTGGTCACGCCCAGCAGGCGTACCTTGCCGGCGCGGTACTGCGGCAGCACGCTCTGCACCTGGTTGAAGATGCAGCAGACCTCGCCCTTCACCACCGCCTGCAGCGCGTCGGGGCCGCCCTTGTAGGGCACGTGGACCATGTCCAGGCCGGCGCGCGCGTTGAACTCGGCAAAGGCCAGGTGCGTGCCGGTGCCGTTGCCGGTGGACGCGAAGTTGTACTTGCCCGGGTTGGCCTTGACCTTCTCGATGAATTCCCTGACCGACTTCACATCCAGCACAGCCGGGTTGACGGTCAGCACGTTGGAGACCTCGACCAGCGGCGCTATCGGGGTGAAATCAGCCTCGGCGTCGAACGGCAGGTTCTTGTACAGCGCCGGGTTGATGCCGTGCGTGGCGGCGGTTCCCAGCAGCAGCGTGTAGCCATCCGGCCTGGCATGCGCCACCACTTCGGAGGCGACGTTGCCGCCGGCGCCCGGCCGGTAGTCGTAGATGATGGTGGTCTTCAGCGACTTCTGCAGCGATTCCTGCAGCGTGCGGCCGACGATGTCGACGCCGGAGCCCGCGGTGAAGCCCATCAGGATGGTCACCGGCTGCGCCGGCCAGTCACCTTGCGCATGGGCAGGCATGCCGACCGTGCTGACGGCAGCGGCGGCGCACAGCGCGGCCAGGCGGGCGGCGCAACGGAAGGACAAGCGCGGAAGCAGGCGGGACGAGTCAGGCATGGGGGCACCGTCGGTAAAATTCAGCAAGGGAAGGCCCGGCGCGGGGGCGGGTCGGTATGGTGGCCGGGGTCTGAGCCCCGGGCCAGCGCAACAAGATAACAAGGTTCCTGCCAAAACCAAACGACCGTGTTCGCCTGAAGGTATTCCATCGGGGCATAACTATGCCTCCCCGGCATCGCCTCAGCGCCGCAGCAACCCCACCAGCTCGTCCACGTCCGGCAGCGGCGCGCCGGTTCCCGCGGTACTGTCGTCGTCGGCCTCCAGCAGCCCGTCGGCCAGCGCGCGCTTGTCGCGGTGCAGGTCGACGATGCGCTCCTCGATGGTGCCCGCATTGATCAGCCGGTACACCGTCACGGGGCGCTGCTGGCCGATGCGGTGCGCGCGGCCCATGGCCTGGTCTTCGGCGGCGGGGTTCCACCAGGGATCGGCAATGATCACGTAGTCGGCCGCGGTCAGGTTCAGGCCGAAGCCGCCGGCCTTCAGGCTGATCAGGAAGACATCGCCCTCGCCGGCCTGGAAGGCGGCCACGCGGCGGGTGCGCTCGGCCGCGGGGGTGGCGCCGTCCAGGTACTGCAGCGCCAGCCCGGCGCGCTCCAGCCCCTGGCGCAGCAGCTGCAGGAAATCGACAAACTGGCTGAACACCAGGGTCTTGTGGCCGCTCGCGGCAAGCTCGCTGGCCAGTTCGACAAAGGCGCGCACCTTGGCGCCTTCGGACAGCTGGCCGCTGAGTTCCGGCGTGACCAGGCGCGGATCGCACGCGGCGCGCCGCAGTCGCATCAGCTGCGCCAGCACGTGGATGCGCGCCTGCGCCTGGTGCTGGGCCTGCGCCAGGGCGCGCGCACGGGCCCCGGCAGGCGCGCCTTTGGTGGCCTTGCGTGCCGCTTCCACGCGCGCCAGCGCGGCCTCGGCCTCGGTCTGGGCCTGGCGGCGCAGGGCCTCGTAGTGTGCGGCTTCTACCGGCTCGGGCTCGACGCGGATCACCAGCTCTGTGCGCGGCGGCAGTTCGTCCAGTACCTGCGCCTTGGTCCGGCGCAGCACGAACGGCGCGATCATGCGGCGCAGCCGCTGGCGCGCCTCGCGCACGCCGCCACGCTCGATCGGGTTGGCAAAGTGTTCGTTGAAGCGGGCCAGCGAGCCCAGCAAGCCCGGATTGCAGAACCGCATCACCGACCACAGCTCGGCCAGCCGGTTCTCCACCGGCGTGCCGGTCAGCGCCAAGCGGAAACCCGACGGCAGCGCGAACATCGCCTGCGCCCGCCGCGTGACCGCGTTCTTGAAGGCCTGCGCCTCGTCCGCGACCACGGTATGCCATTCGCGCGCGCAGAACGCCTTGCTGGCCTGCTGCAGCAGCGTGTAGGAGACGATCACCAGGTCATGCGGTCCGGCCTGCGCGAGCAGCGTCTCGCGATCGCCCTCGGCATAGACATGGACGTTGAGCGTGGGCGCAAAGCGCCGCGCCTCGGCCGCCCAGTTGCCGCAGACCGAGGTCGGCGCGATCACCAGCGCGGCGCCGCCACCGGCGCGCGCCACCAGCACCGCCAGCGCCTGCAGGGTCTTGCCCAGGCCCATGTCGTCGGCCAGGCAGGCGCCCAGATCCGAGGCTGCCAGCGTCATGGCCCAGCGGTAGCCGGCCTCCTGGTAGGGCCGCAGCTCAGCCGCCAGCGTGGCAGGCAGCGCGATGTCCGCCTCGCGCGCGGCGCGCAGCCGGGCGATGCGCTGGCGGAAATGCGCGTCAGGATCGACACCCGCGCCGGCCAGCACGTCGTCCAGCCACGGCGTGGCCATCTGCGGTACGCGAATGCCGCCGGGCACATGCTCACCGACGCCGGCCAGGTCGCGCAGCCGGCCGCGCAGCGTGCGCGTCAGCGCCACGTAGACGCCCTGCCCCATCGGCACGAAGCGCCCGGCGTGGCTGCCGGTCCAGTCCATCAGCTTGCCCAGTTCCAGCACCAGCCCCTCGGCCACGCGCAGCTCGCCGGCCAGCCGGTACCACGCGCCGCGGCTCTCGATCTGCACGCCCAGCTGCGGCAGGTCGGCCGGCAGCACCCGCAGTTCCTTGCCGCGCGGCCATTCCACGGCCTGCACCGCGGGCAGGCCGGGCAGCGCCTCGACCACGGCGAGCGCGTCCTCCGTATCGTCCAGCGTCCAGGTGTATTCGCCGCCCGGCGGCGACAGCGCCACCAGCTGCGGCAATGCCGCGAAGACCTCGGCCACGCTGGCCAGCTCGGCATCCAGGTCGCGTTGCGTGGCCAGCGTCTCGCCGCGCACCGCGGCCATCAGGCGCTCGCGCCCGGCGCCGGGCGCCAGGCGCGGCCCGAGTGGTCCCAGCGGCGTCACCACCAGCCGCAGCGAAATACCGCGCACCGCCAGCCCGCCCAACGGGGCCACCTCGGCGCGCAGGCGCGCTTCAGCCTCTACCGCACGCGATCCGCCCGCCTGGTCGGCCTGGACCTGGAACTGGCCGGCCAGCGCGCGCAAGGTCTGGTCGAGCTGGGCGTGGCCGTCCTCCGGGATTGCCAGGCCATCGCCGATCAGCCGGGCGGCCTCGAACTGCGCCGGCGTAAAGCGGATCAGCCGCAGCCGGTGCGGGCCGTCGCGCACCACCGTGAGCTGGCGCAGCGCCTCGGCCTCCTGGCGCGCGGCGGCGGGCAGCAAGGCTTCCATCGCCGGCGCCTCGCGCACCGGCGGGAACATGCGTAGCACGTAGCGGCCGGCGCTGTGCACCGCTTCCAGCGCAGGCGCGTCCTCCACCACCTCCAGCGTCTGCGACGGCGCGTGCGCCAGCACCACGCCCGGATGCCCCACCAGCGCCATCGCCGCGGCGGCGCGGTCGAGCACGTAGCGCCGGTTGTGCGACTGGTCGCGGCGGATGGCCCGGGCCACGCGGGCGTCCCAGGGCTCCAGCCGGTCGTCCTCGGCCACGCGCGCCAGCGGCACCGGCCTGGGCTTGCCCCAGCCGCGTGCGCCACGCGCCTGCTCGAGCGGCTCGATCATGCCGGGCGCGCCGTCGGCATCCAGCGTCAGCGCCCACAGCAGGCGCCTGCCGCCAGCTGCCCCGGCGGCAGGCTCGGTGCCGGCGAGCGCACGCAGTGCGTCCAGTGCCTGCTGCCAGCCGGGACCGGCCGCGGCGCCATCGTGGCCGGGGACCGGCTCGGGCAGGGATTCAGGGCCGGGATGTGGAGTCAAAGGCACGACAAGTCGAGAGCAGGAAAGCCGGCGGCAATGGCGGGAACAGCAAAAAATGACGTCCACCATGCGGCAAACGCCCGGAAAATGGGATTCTAGACCGCCGCGGCGCCGTCATCGCGTTGTGACCCATGCCCCCGCGGCTTACAATGTTGTTTTTGCTACTTTGCTAGCGCTGGGGGAACCGATCCGCGAACTGGACGACCGCGTCATCGGCGAAGGCCGCCGCGGCCCGGTGACCAGGCAGATCCAGGACACGTTCTTTGCCGCCGTGGGCGGCATCAACGAAAAGTACAAGAAGTGGCTGACGCTGGTCTGAGCACCGGCTGCCAGCCCCTTTTGCGTGCGCCCGGTACTGCCGGGCGCGGCACACCCGCTGTTTTCATCGAACAATAAGCATCATTCCCTGCAACAAGCATCATTCCCTGCAACACCATGACCCAAACGGCCACCATCATCGAAATCGGCGCTGAAGACATTCCGCTGCACTGCCCGACCGCCAACACCCCGGCATGGAACTACCATCCGCGCGTGTTCCTCGACGTGGCAGACACCGGCGAAGCCAAGTGCCCCTACTGCGGCACCGTCTACAAGCTCAAGCCGGGCACCGTGCTGAAGGGCCACCACTGACCCGAGCCGCCCGCATTCGCACGATCCTGACGCTCCGGGCCGCTTGCAGGCGCCCCGGAGCGTCGGCGTTCCCGGCGTCCGCGCCGGCGTGCCGGCTCCAAGCGCCCCGCCCATGAAGAAAGCCCTCGTCATCGCCCCCAACTGGATCGGCGACGCCCTGATGGCGCAGCCGCTCTTTGCGCTGCTCAAGGCGCGCCATCCGCGCCTGGTCATCGACGCACTCGCGCCCAAGTGGGTCGCGCCCGTGCTCGCGCGCATGCCGGAAATCAGCCGCGTGTTCCCGTCCGACCTCGCGCACGGCAAGCTGCAGCTGTCGGCACGGCTGATGTTCGCGCAACAGCTCAAGAACGAAGGCTACGATCTTGCCTACGTGCTGCCGAACTCGCTCAAGTCGGCACTGGTCCCCTGGCTGGCCGGCATTCCGCTGCGCATCGGCTACCGCGGCGAAGCCCGCTTCGGCCTGCTCAACGTGCGCCACGCCAACCCGCCGCGCGACAAGCGCCCGCCGATGGTGGAGCACTACGCCCGCCTGGCGCTCAAGCCCGGCGCGCGCCTGCCCCAAGACCTGACCGAGCCGCGCCTGCGCGTCGACCCGACGCGCATGGCGGCCACCGCCGAGCGCTTTGGCATCGCCCCGCACACGCGCGTGATCGCGTTCTGCCCGGGTGCCGAGTTCGGCCCGGCCAAGCGCTGGCCGGCCGGGCATTTCGCCAGGCTCGCGCAGATGCTGCGGCGTTCCTACCCGTACGCGCAGATGATCACGCTGGGCTCGGCCAAGGACGCCGAGATCGCCGCCGAGATCGTCAGCGAGGCCCCGTTCGTGCGCAATCTGTGCGGCCAGACCTCGCTGGATGACGCCGTGGACCTGCTGGCGCTGTCCGAAGCCGCGGTCTGCAACGACTCCGGCCTGATGCACGTCACTGCGGCGCTGAACCGGCCCCAGGTGGCGGTGTTCGGCTCGAGCGACCCGCGCCACACGCCGCCGTTGTCACAGGCAGCGAGTATCATGTGGCTGCAGCTGGAGTGCAGTCCCTGCTTCAAGCGCGAGTGCCCGCTGGGCCACCTGCGCTGCCTGAAAGAGATCGAACCTGAAATGGTGTTCGTCGAGCTGCGCAAGCTGCTGCACCGGCCCTGACTTCACTGCCCTCGCCACTTCTACTGCCACCATGCCTCGCTTTGCCCGCCTGTTCGATTCCGCCGAAGACATCGTCGAAGCCTTTCGCGAAGCACTGAAGCTGCGCGACGCCGACGGCGCGCTGCGCCTGTGGCTGGACGAAGACTCGATCACCTGCGTGCTGCCCGACGGCCAGCGCCTGATCGGCCACGAACAGCTGCGCCAGGCCTTCCTGCAGCTGCTGGAAGAACAGCCGGTGCTGGTCGATGCGATCGAGACCAGCAGCCATGCGTCGATGGCCGTGTCGATCTTCGACGTGACCGAGGCGCTGCGCTTCGGCGGCGACCGCGTCGAGGCCGACCTGTACGTGCACACCACCTATGTGCTGATGCAGAACCACGAAGGCTGGCGCCTGGCGCATATCCACTGCAGCCCGGCCAACGCGGTGCAGGTTGCCGCCGTGGCCGCCGCGCCGGGGCAGGCGCTGCATTAAGAACCCGTCTGGTTCTAAACCCGCACGGCCGCGCCGCGGCCTGCTGCAACACCACGCCGGCATGACGCAGCTTCCGCACCACCGCCTTCCCCAGGCCGTCCACGGCGCCCAGGCTGATCCCGCCACGGCACCCGGCCATGGCTACGGCGAAGGCGTGCCGATGCCATGGTGGCTGCGCGGCGGCCATGCCCAGACCATCATCCCCGCGCGCTTCACGCGCCGCCCGCCGCGCGTGAGCTTGCGCCGCGAGCGCTGGGACACCCCCGACCAGGACTTCATCGACCTCGACTGGACCACTCACCCGGTGCGCCCGGACACGCCGCTGGTGGTGATGTTCCACGGACTGGAGGGCGATTCCGGCAGCCATTACGCGCAGGCGCTGATGCAGGCGCTGTCCCTGCGCGGCTGGCAGGGCGTGATCCCGCATTTCCGCGGCTGCTCGGGCGAGCTCAACCTGGCGCCGCGCTTCTACCACTCGGGCGATTCGGCCGAGATCCGTTGGGTGCTGGAACGCATGCGCCAGCGCCACTGCGCCAACGGGCGCAAGCTGCTGGTGGTGGGGATCTCGCTGGGCGGTAACGCGCTGCTGCGCTTCCTGGGCGAAGACGGCACCAGCGCCGGCCACGTGCATGCGGCCGCGGCGATCTCTGCGCCGCTGGACCTGGCTGCCGGTGGCGCGGCGCTGTCGGCCGGCTTCAACCTGGTCTACACGCGCATGTTCCTGCAGACGCTCAAGCGCAAGTCGCTGGCCAAGCTGGGGCAGTTCCCGGGCCTGTTCGACCGCGACACGATGCTTGCCAGCCGCGACCTGTACGCCTTCGACAACGTCGTCACCGCGCCGCTGCACGGCTTTATCGATACCGACGACTACTGGCGCCGCGCCTCCAGCAAACCCGTGCTGCGCGACATCGCCGTGCCCACGCTGGTGCTCAATGCGCGCAACGATCCGTTCCTGCCGGCCCGGCACCTGCCCGGCCCGGCCGAAGCCAGCCCCCAGGTATGGCTGGAACAGCCCGAGCACGGCGGCCATGTCGGCTTCATGACCCCGCCCGAGGGCTGGCGCCGGCACCTGCCGCTGCTGCCCGACGGGCGCTTCAGCGGCGATATTGAATGGCTGCCGGCACGGATCCTGAGATTTTTTGACAGCATGATGTAAGGCGGGCGCAGTCCCCCCAACGGTCCGCCGAGGAGACAGACATGGACGAGATCGTCAGGCAAGCCATGGCACGCTGGCCCAACGTGCCCAATGCCTACGGCTGGCTGGCACTGGACCGTCGCGGCCAGTGGCGCCTGCGCAATGAATACGCCCAGCAGCACGGGCTGTCTGGCGACCCGATCCGCCATGAAGCGCTGATCGGCTTTATCGAACGCAACTACCTGTGCGACGAGCGCGGCGCCTGGTACTTCCAGAACGGTCCGCAGCGGGTGTTCGTATCGCTGGGCTATGCGCCGTGGGTCGTGCGGCTGCATGAGGGCGCGTTGCGCACGACCACGCAGCAGGCCTTCACGCTGCAAGCCTGCTACGCCGACGAACACGGCAACGTGGTGCTGGCCGGCGCAGTCGAGGGCATGGCGCAAGGCAGCCCGCCGGCACAGCAGGCCGCCCTGCTGCACGACCACGACCTGGAACTGTTCAGCGGCGCCAGCACCTGGCATGGCGAAGCCTGCGGCGCGGACTTGGGCGTGTTCCACCACGCCGGCCATGACTTCCCGATCGCCCCGATCGCCGAGAGCGAAGTGCCGAAGCACTTTGGCTTCGTGCGCCAGCCGGCGCCGCCGGCTGGCTGACGGCCTGCCTCAGTTCGGCATGCCCTTGTTGTCCTGCTTGTCCTCGCGGTACTGGCGCTCTAGCTGGTGCAGGCGCGCATCGACCTCGGACAGCGTGTAGAAGTCGCCGTCGCCAGCCTTGCGCGCGATCTGCAGCTGCTCGATCGCGGCCTGGTAGGCGCCGTCCATCGCATACTTCTCGGCCAGCGCCTGGTGCTGCTGCAAGCGCTTGCCCTGGCCCGCGTAGGCGCGCGCCAGCAGCTCCCACCAATCGCTGCGGCTGGTCTCCTGGCGCGTGCGTTCGCGCAGGAAGCGCACGGCCTCTTCATAGCGGCCTGAGCCGACCAGGGTATCGGCATAGGCAGTCGCCACCGCATGCGACAGCGGGAACGCCTTCATCGAGGCGGTGGCCTGGGAGAGCGCCTCGGGCACGCGGCCCTGAGCGCGCGCCAGCTCCACCGCCATCACATCCAGCATGGGGCTGCCCGAGGTGGCGCCGGGGATATTGCCGTAGAGCCGGCGCGCCTCGGCCAGCGCCTGCTCTGCGGCGGCGTAGCGGCCCAGGCGCTGCTCCGTGAACGCGATCCCGTAATAGACCGCCGGCAGGCGCAACGTCGAGGCCCCGGACATCTGCGCCTGCAAAGCGGTGCGCAGAGTCTGCAAGTCGCTGGGCGAGCTCTCCTGGATCGCGCGGGCCCGCATGCGGGCGAATTCATACTCCGGCGTGTTGGACACCTTGCGCGCCGCGACATGCCTGACGCGATCCTGCATGTCGGCAATCCGCTCGGAGGTCAGCGGGTGGGTCCGCACATAGGACGGCACCGAGTTTTCCGCAGTCCCCGATGCGCGCTGCAGCCGCATGAAGAAGTCCGGCATGCCCTGCGGGTCGAACCCCGCCGCGGTCAGGATCTGGAAGCCGACCCGGTCCGCCTCGCGCTCGGCCCCGCGCGAGAACGACAGCTGGTTGGCGATGGCCGCGCCCTGCCCGCCCATGGCCAGCGCCGCCGCGGCGTCCGGGCTGCGCGTGGCGGCCAGGCCCGCCAGCACCATCGAGGCCAGCGCGATCCACATCGACTGGTCCTGCGAGGTGATGCCGCGCGCGATATGCCGCTGCATCACGTGGCCGATTTCATGGCCCAGCACCGAAGCCAGTTCCGATTCCGTATCGGACTGCACCAGCAGCCCGGTATGCACGCCGATATAGCCGCCCGGCAGCGCAAACGCGTTGATGCTGCGGTCACGCACCGCGAACAGGTCAAAGCCGGTGGCAAAGGTGCCGGCACCGGTCGAACCGGAGATATTCTGGCGCCGCGCCGCCTGCACCAGCCGGTAGCCCAGTGCGTTCAGGTAATCGGACAGCAGCGGATCCGGCACGTACTGCGGGTCGCGGCGGATATCGCGCATGATGCGGTCGCCCAGGCGCTTTTCCATGTCGGGCGACAGCGACGCGGTGGACGGGTCGCCCAGGTCCGGCAGCTGCACGCCGCCGGCCTCCACCACCGCGTTGTTGGTGCGCAGGCCGAACTCAGACTTCTGGCCCGCCTTCACGCTGCGGTTCAGGTTGTCATAGACCTGGTCGCTGGCCTCGCCCGAGATGGCCGGCACCGGCTGCGCCGGCCTGGCCACGGGCGCAGACGCCACTGGCGTGGCTGGCGCCGTGGTCGTGCGCGGCGTACCCTGGGGCCAGGCCGGCGCCGCGAACGTCAGCGCCAGCAGCGCCGCCAGCGGCCGCCGCCATGGCGTCCATGCGCCGCCAGCGCGGCAATGGCCGGCGCCGGCCCGATGTGACGCAGAACCGGCAGGAACAGCGTCCGCCACGGCGCCAGGGCCGCGTGCGGCAGACCTGCGAAGCGATGGGTGTTTTGGCATGTTGCTATGATAGCGGCCTCCCGTGGCCGTTCCCATCGGATGCTTCCCAAGGACGCTGGCGGCCACCTGCACACAGTTCGCACTGAAGCGCTCGATCATGACCCAGCTCACCCATTTCGATACCGCCGGACAAGCCCACATGGTCGACGTCGGCGACAAGGCCAGCACCCACCGCGTCGCCGTGGCCACTGGCACCATCACCATGCAGCCCGCCACCTTCGCGCTGGTGCGCGACGGCAGCGCCAGGAAAGGCGACGTGATCGGCATCGCCCGCGTGGCGGCGATCATGGCCACCAAGCGCACCGCCGACCTGATCCCGCTATGCCACCCGATCGGCCTGACCAAGGTGGCGGTCGAGTTCGCGCTGGACGAGGCCACCGCCACCGTCGCATGCACCGTGCGCACCGAGACCCGTGGCCAGACCGGCGTGGAGATGGAAGCGCTGACCGGCGTGCAGGTGGCGCTGCTGACGATCTACGACATGTGCAAGGCAGTGGACCGCGGCATGGTGATCGGCAATGTGAAGCTGCTGGAAAAGCATGGGGGCAAGTCGGGGGATTGGGTGGCGGCCGGCTGACCTTCTTACGTGACGCCTGCAACACGCGCCGCGATGGGCTGTGTCATGACGTCTTATGCCAGCGTCGTTCCCCGGTAATAAAGGTAACGCCGCATTTCCAGCCGCGCCGCCGTGGTGCCAGCGCGGGACAATTTGGTATTCAATATGAATGCAGGCCGGCAATGATTGCGGCCTGCTGACCCTGTCCGTGGCGTGCCATGCGGTGCGCGCGGGGATGAGGTGGATACCATGAACGGGCGCATGCTCTGCCAGATCGCCCTGGCACTGGCGGCCACGGCCGCAAGCGGCGCCGCCCTCGCCGGGCGGGCCGATCTCCACGATGCCGCTTTACACGATAGCGACGCACGCGGCGGCTTTATCAAGACGCGTACCAGCGTCGGCGTGGGTCTCTATTTCGGGCCCGGCATGTTCTACGGCGGCTACCCGTATGGCTACCCCGCCCCGTACTACTACCCGCCCGCGGCGCCGCCGCAGTACATCGAACAGGGACCGAACGGCCCCGTGCCGGTCCCCGGCCCGGACGGAGTAGCACCGGAACCGGGCTGGTGGTACCACTGCAACCAGCCAGAAGGCTACTACCCCTATGTGCCTTCCTGCCCCGGCGGCTGGCAACGCGTACCGGCGCAACCTCCGGCCAACTCCTGATGCGGGGTGACACCATGCATACCCTGACCCGGGCCACGCTGGCCGTGGCCACCCTCGCCCTTACCACCATCCTCGGCGCCTGCGCCGTGATGCCCGCTGGCCCCAGCGTGATGGCGATGCCCGGTACCGGCAAAAGCTTCGACCAGTTCCGCGCCGACGACTACAACTGCCGGCAGTTCGCCTTGGGGCGAGTGGGCGGTGTCTCATCATCGCAGGCCGCCAACACTGCCGCCGTCGGCAGCGCGGTGGTCGGCACCGCGCTGGGCGCCGCGGCCGGTGCTGCCTTCAATGGCGGGTCGGGTGCGGCCGTGGGCGCCGGCGTCGGCCTGCTGACCGGCGCGGCAGTGGGCGCGGGCAATGCGCAGTACGCGGGTTACGGCACGCAGCAGCAATACGATGCCGCCTACGTACAGTGCATGTACGCCAGCGGAAACCGCGTGCCAGTCCCTGGACGCGTCGCCGCCGCACCGCCGCCGGCGCCGCGCTATTACTATCCGCCGCCCCCGCCGCCGGTCTACTACAGCCCGTATCCGTACTATTAAGTCAGTCCCGAGGCCATTCGGAATACCGGCGCGAACGGTCGCCAACCCATGCGCAGAATGCCTGCGGGCGTTCGTCTGGTGCCAGACTGCGGCAAGCTTTCGCAATCTCAGCGTATTGCGCGACTTCATCGCCAAGGTAGTACCAGCGCAGCCGTTCCATCCACTGCCGGCCTTGCGCGGGATCGCCGGTCAGCGCCAGCAGCCATGCGGTGCGTGCGATCATGGTCGGTGTAGGCAGCAGGTGGACGGCGGCGATGTGGGCGGGCAACAACTCTGCCGCATTGGCCGGCGTAATGGTGGCCAGGCCGGCAGCATCGGCCTGTGCATGCTGGCGGAACCAGAAGCGCGGCATCGGCAAGGCGTTGCGGCCTTCACTGCTGGCATATTCGCGGGCTTCGGCGCGGCGGTAGTCTTGCCACATGGTGGCCAGCACCGCCGCAGCCACCACGACAAACGCGATCGCCAGCCCCCGTGCCACTGGTATCGGCACGCGCCAGCGCCCGAAGCCCGACGGCTCCAGCCAACCGAGCATGAAGCAGAACGGCAGGAAGAAATACAGGTAGTGCAGCGGGTATTCGAGCATCGAATGCCCGCACAGCATCGCCAGCCAGGTGAGCACCAGCACAGTCTGCTTGCGCTCCGCGCTATCGCCATGCCACAAGCGAACGCGAACCACGCGCCATAGCCACGCCAGCAGGATCAGGCCCACGCCGGCGGTGCCGACGATGCCCGTCTTCGCCAGCAGGTCGAGAATGGCGTTGTGGGCGTGCAGGGACATTTCCACCTTTACGCCGACTTGCTGCAACTGTTGGAACTGGGCCCAGCCGAACTCGCCCCAGCCTACGCCGAACCAGGGGTGGGAGCGGAACATTGCCAGCGCATGCGCCCACAGCGCGCTGCGTGCGGAAACCTGGTCCTCGGCCTTCAGTTGTGCAATCGTATCGAACAGGTGCCAGTCGAATGTCTGTCCTGCTGCCTTGATCGCCGGCTGCAAGACAAGCAGCATCACGACCAACGCAACCGCCGCGACGATCAGGCCAGGCGGGCGGCGGATCGGGTCGGCATCGCGGCTCACGTCTCGCGCAAGCCATGCCGCGACCAGCGCATATGTGGCCGCTAGCCCGACGTGAAGCACGCCGGTGCGCGAGCCGGACAATACGATGCCGCTTTCCAGCAATGCCACGGCGACCAGCCACATCGGGAAGCGCAGCGATCCGCGCGAGGCAAGCCATACGGATGCCACCAGTGCTAGTCCTTCAACGGTGGCTTGATGATTGGGCTGGTTGAGGTTGCCCCAGAGGCGGCGGTTGTCGTCGTAGAAATAGGTGGAGACGAAGCCGAAGGACTTGGACTCGAGATGGAACAGCTGCGCCCACTGCGCCAAGGTGCCGAAAAGGCCGGCGATGAAGAAGGCGACGGCGATGGCTGTGGTGAGGCTTTGCCTCGCTTCATTGTCGGCGCTGCGGGCCTGGCGCAAGGCGGCACACATGACCACCGCGCCGAGCGCCAACGTCAGTTGGGAGGCGAGGCGGCTTCCGGTGTAGTCAATGGCGCCAGAGGCCGCCTGGACCAGGCTGGTGAGGATGAGCCACAGCGGAACCAAGACTACCCAAGGGACTGCCTTGCCATTGGCAGCGCCCGCCTGCCTTGCGCCGGCGATGAGGCTCAGGGCGGCAAGAGAGAACAGAAGTGCGCAGGCCCATTCACCGTAGAAGGTCGCGAGCGGCAGGGTATGTCGGGATACCAGCAGCGGGACGGTAATCGTGAAGGCTAGGTAGATCGCCGGGATGGCGGTCCTGGGCTGCGGCATGCGGTGCCTTGGTGGGGAAAAGGCGCATGATAGCTTGGTGAATGGGGAAAGAAAAAGCGCCCGAAGGCGCTTTGAGGCTGAGCAAGCGAAACTCAGATTCCAGTCTTGGCCCTCGTGCAGGGCGCGGCCCCCGAATTCGAGGCAACCCATTTCATCGCGTTCGGATCAGTAATATCCGGGGTCAGCGTTACTTCGCATCCCAGCAGGGCCGCCTTGCCCGTAATTACGATGGCGCCAGTGGCGGCCGTCAGCGTAACAGTGCCATTAACAGGCGTGGGAAGCGATGGGTAGCCGGTGGCTGCCTTGAGCAAAACGTCAGTATCGCACTTCGCAGCAATAACCCCATTGCTCAATTGAGTACACTCTGCGACGGCCAGCTTCAGCGGGGCAACTTGAGAGAAGTTATCCGACCACCGGCTACGCGTCACATAATCCTGATACTGCGGAATAGCAATAGCCGCCAAAATACCAATGATCGCCACCACGATCATCAGTTCGATCAGCGTAAAGCCCTTCTGGACTCGACGGCCCAGCTTCTTCAGTTGTTGTACCCGTTGCATGATTTGACCCCTCGAAGAGATTTTGGTTAAGCGTTGCACGTCTTCGTTTTTCGTGACGCGGGGACGATTGAGCAGTAAGCGTGCCAGCGGCATCCCCGTCCGTAGGGGGTGAAAAGCGACAAATTTCGTCACCCATCAGGGGGATGCTTGCCGGATGCGCCAAAATTTGTCATCTGCGCCCGCTAGCACGGCGTAAACCGACAAAATGTGCGATCACTCACATGAGTTAGTTGGCTAAGGCACCGACAATCGCATTGCCGGGCCACCAATGAAAGAAGGGCGGCCGCTTGGCCGCCCTTCTCGCCTGTGCGCAGTCTTGTCAGGCCGTCTGCGCCGACCGGCGGCTCAGCAGCTTGCCCATGAGCACCACCAGGATCGCGCCCACGGCGCCGAATACCAGGTGGGCGTGCGGCACGTGGACTTCGAACCAGGCGGCGTCGATCGGATCGCTGACCAGCATTTCGCCGGCCAGGTAGCCCAGCAGCGCGGCGCCCAGCACGATGATGACTGGGAAGCGTTCCATCACCTTGAGCAGGATGGTGCTGCCGAACACGATCAGCGGGATCGACAGGCCCAGGCCCAGGATCAGCAGCATCAGCTGGCTGCCTTCGGGGCCCTTCTGGGCGGCGGCGGCCACGGCCACCACGTTGTCGAGCGACATCACCAGGTCGGCAATCAGGATAGTGCGGATGGCGGCCCAGATATTGTCCTTGGCGTCGTGGCCGTCCTCGTCGTCTTCGCCGGTCAGCAGTTGCACGCCGATGTAGACCAGCAGCACGGCGCCGATGATCTTCAGGTACGGCAGGCTCAGCAGCTTGACCGCAGCCACGGTCAGCACCACGCGCATGATGATGGCGGCGGCGCTGCCCCAGAAGATGGCCTTCTTCTGCTGGGCGGGCGGCAGGTTGCGCGAGGCGAGCGCGATCACTACCGCGTTGTCGCCGGACAGGACGATATTGGTCAGGATGATCGATCCCAACGCAATCCAGAATGTGGTGGAAGACAGCAGTTCCACGGCAGGGCTCCTTGATTTTTTTAGATGGTACACCCCGTCATCTAACGGGATTTCGGATGTCTCAAAACACGAACATGACTGTTTACCGCACGAACCTTACGATTAGATTTCAATTCAGTAATGTTACGTGTGAGCTACCCCAAAAGTGGCCCAACAGAAAGACAATGCCCCCGCGCTGGCGGGGGCATTTGCCTGACTCGTCACTCCGCGCTCGCACGCGGCAATGACAAGGTAAAACTTACAGCATTGCCTTCAGCAGGCGGCCCATTTCCGACGGATTCTTGGTCACCTTGATGCCGCAGGCTTCCATGATTTCCAGCTTGGCCTGGGCGGTATCGGCACCGCCCGAGATCAGCGCGCCGGCGTGGCCCATGCGCTTGCCCGGAGGCGCGGTCACGCCAGCGATGAAGCCAACCACCGGCTTCTTCATGTTTTCCTTGATCCAGTAAGCCGCGTTGGCTTCGTCCGGACCGCCGATCTCACCGATCATGACCACGGCGTCCGTTTCCGGATCGTCGTTGAACATCTTCATCACGTCGATGTGCTTCAGGCCGTTGATGGGGTCGCCACCAATGCCGACAGCCGACGACTGGCCCAGGCCCAGCGCGGTCAGCTGGCCCACGGCTTCGTACGTCAGCGTGCCCGAGCGCGACACCACGCCGATGCGGCCCTTCTTGTGGATGTGGCCCGGCATGATGCCGATCTTGATTTCGTCCGGCGTGATCAGGCCCGGGCAGTTCGGTCCCAGCAGCAGGGTCTTCTTCTTCTCGCGGCGCATGCGGTCCTTCACTTCCATCATGTCGCGCACGGGGATGCCTTCGGTGATGCAGACCACCAGGTCCAGGTCGGCGTCAACCGCTTCCCAGATCGCGGCAGCGGCGCCTGCCGGCGGCACGTAGATGACCGACACGGTGGCGCCGGTCTGGGCCTTGGCGTCCTTGACGCTGGCGTAGATGGGAATGCCTTCGAAGTCTTCACCGGCCTTCTTCGGGTTCACGCCCGCGACGAAGCAGTTCTTGCCGTTGGCGTAGTCGCGGCAGCCACGGGTGTGGAACTGGCCGGTCTTGCCGGTGATGCCCTGGGTGATGACCTTGGTGTCTTTGTTGATCAGAATCGACATGCTGTAATCCTTTGCTTGGCGACGAGCGGCGCGCGCAAGGGCGCATCAAAGCGCCTGCGCCGCCCGCGTTCGCGTATGGTTGCGTTCGTGCGACGGCTTACTTGCCAGCGGCAGCGGCCACCACCTTCTGGGCGGCTTCTTCCATCGTGTCGGCCGAGATGATGGGCAGGCCCGAGTCGGCCAGCATCTTCTTGCCGAGGTCTTCGTTGGTGCCCTTCATGCGCACGACCAGCGGCACCGTCAGGTGCACGGCCTTGGAAGCGGAGATCACGCCTTCGGCGATCACGTCGCAACGCATGATGCCGCCGAAGATGTTGACCAGGATGGCCTCCACGTTCGGGTTGCTCAGCATCAGCTTGAAGGCTTCGGTCACCTTCTCGGTGGTGGCACCGCCGCCCACGTCGAGGAAGTTGGCCGGCTCGCCGCCGAACAGCTTGATGGTGTCCATGGTGGCCATGGCCAGGCCGGCGCCGTTCACCAGGCAGCCGATGTTGCCGTCCAGCGAGATGTAGGCCAGGTCGAACTTCGAGGCTTCGATTTCGTTGGCGTCTTCCTCATCCAGGTCGCGGTAGGCAACGATTTCCGGGTGACGGAACAGCGCGTTCGAGTCGAAGTTGAACTTGGCGTCCAGCGCGATGACCTTGCCGTCGCCGGTCAGGATCAGCGGGTTGATTTCAGCCAGCGAAGCGTCGGTTTCATAGAACGCCTTGTACAGGCCTTGCAGGGCCTGGCGGGCTTGCGCCACGCTCGCGTCGGGCACGCCGATCTTGCGGGCGATGTCGTCGGCTTCAGCGTCGGTCAGGCCGACCGACGGCTCAATGATCAGGGTGTGGATCTTTTCCGGGCTGTGGGCAGCGACCTCTTCGATGTCCATGCCGCCTTCGCTCGAGGCCATCAGCGCGACCTTCTGCGAAACACGGTCCACCACCAGCGAAACGTACAGTTCCTTCTTGATGTCGGCGCCTTCTTCGATCAGCAGGCGGTTGACCTTCTTGCCTTCCGGGCCAGTCTGGTGCGTGACCAGTTGCATGCCCAGGATGTTCGAGGCGTAGGTCTTGACGTCGTCGATGCTCTTGGCAACCTTCACGCCGCCGCCCTTGCCGCGGCCACCCGCATGAATCTGAGCCTTGACGACCCACACCGGGCCGCCGAGCGTTTCTGCGGCCTTCAGGGCCTCGTCAACCGAGAACGCGGGGATGCCGCGCGGAACCGGCACATTGTATTTGCGCAGGATTTCCTTGCCTTGATACTCATGGATATTCATGCGTGTTTCCTTTCGGGTAGGCGTAAAAGGTAGAAGGGAAGAATCTGAAAGAAGACGAACTCTCTCGTCAGGCTGGCCAATCCTGAGAATCAGCCGGAGGTGCCGGTCGGCCGCTCGGCCGGGACAGCGTCGTTGCCGTCGGTTGCGTCACCACCGCGGTCGCCATTGGCCGCGGCCGGCGCCTGAGGCACCGTTGCGACGGCAGTCGCTGCCTCGGCCCGTACCTTGGGCGTCGGCTGGTGACCATACCAGCGCGGGTAAAACTGACGAACCACCTCGCCATCGAAACGCAGGGCGTGGCAGCCGTTCAACTGATAGGGCGGCTCCGGATTCGGGTCGTCCTCGCCGTTGTCGCGGATATTGATGACTTCACCGGCAAAGGCCTGGATCGCCGTGCTGGGCAGCACGCCGGCGGCCTCGGTCAGGTGCGAGCATCCGTGCATGGCGCCCAGGCGCTCGCGCACGGCCTTGCGAAAGCCCTGGCGCAGGTTCAGGCCGATCAGCTTGCGGTAAGCCGGGCCGATCGTGTCGCAATGGGACGGATACGGCACCCAGTCCGAGCAGGCCTCGGCATCCAGCACCGTCATTGCCTCATTGATCGTGACGCGCAGCCACAGGTCGTGCAGGGGCTGGCCCACCGGCCGGACGCGGTCGCCGGCCAGTTCGATGTCGCGAGGTTTGGTGTCGGTCAGGCGCACCTCGATATCCCACAAGCCGTCCTCTCTCTGGTACGCCTCGGCCGTAATGGCGCGACGGTGACGCTGGGAGCGGTTGACGGGCTGGGACAGAGGCATGGCCAGGCTGGAAATACGGGGGCTGGGGAACGGCGGTGCCGGAGCACCGAATAACCGGGGGAGTTTAACATGCCGCGCCGCGTTGGCCGGGAACATCCTTGCGCAGCAACTGTCGCCGCGGGATTGTTGGCCGACCATGACACCCGGCATGGCGCGGCGCCTTGCCGCAATGCACCAGCGGAACACGGACTCAGCGATGGCAACAAAATCGTCGCCAGTCCAGCCCGGAGATAACGCAATGCAGCGAATACACCCTGATGGCAGTGCAGGTAATCCGAGCTAAAAATGTCGTATGCGCCATACGCCGGCACTTAACCCTCGTCGCCGTAGTCTTCGTCCGCGCCCTGGATGATCTTGCTGACGACCGCACGCGAAAACCCGCGCGCCACCATGAAGCGGATCTGCTTTGCCCGCGCCTCGGGCGTGTCCGGCGGGGTGCCGAAGCGCTTGCGCCAGACCTCCCGGGCGCGCGCCACTTCCGTGGCGCGCAGCCGCTCCTGCAGATCACCCAGCTGCTCGCTGCCGAGCTTGTGGGTCTTGGCTTCCTGCATCACGCGCGCGGTGCCATAGCGGGCGCCGCGGCGGTGCACCAGGCTGTCGGCAAAGCGCTGGTTCGACAGCCAGTTCTCGCGCTCCAGTGCGTCCAGCAACTGCTCCAGCTGCTCGGCCGACTCGGCATGCGGCGCCAGCTTGCGTGCCAGTTCGGCGCGGCTGTGCTCGCGGCGCGACAGGTAGCCGACGGCGCGGGCCTTCAGCGAAAGCGGGGGACGGGTTGCCATGGGTTGCCGGGAATCTGTGGATGGTGGGGGCCGCGCCAAGCAAAAAGGCCGGGGCATCGGCGATGCCCCGGCCTTCGGGATGGCGCAATGGCCGCTGGCGCGGTCAGTCTTCGACCGCTACCGCGGTGGCAGCCGTCGTGGGGTTCATGGCCACCACGCCCAGCGCCGCGCGCACCTTGTTTTCGATCTCGTCGGCAATATCCGGGTTCTCGCGCAGGTATTCGCGCGCGTTGTCCTTGCCCTGGCCGATCTTGTCGCCGTTGTAGCTGTACCAGGCGCCGGACTTCTCAACGATCTTGGCGTCCACGCCCAGGTCGATGATCTCGCCCTGGCGCGAGATGCCCTGGCCGTACAGGATGTCGAAGAAGGCTTCGCGGAACGGCGGCGACACCTTGTTCTTGACCACCTTGACCTTGGTCTCGTTGCCGATCACGTCGTCGCCCTTCTTGATCGAGCCGATGCGGCGGATATCCAGGCGCACCGAGGCGTAGAACTTCAGCGCGTTGCCACCGGTGGTGGTTTCCGGCGAGCCGAACATCACGCCGATCTTCATGCGGATCTGGTTGATGAAGATCACCAGGCAGTTGGTGCGCTTGATGGTGCCGGTCAGCTTGCGCAGCGCCTGGCTCATCAGGCGGGCCTGCAGGCCCGGCAGCGAGTCGCCCATTTCGCCTTCGATTTCGGCCTTGGGCACCAGCGCCGCCACCGAGTCGATCACGATCAGGTCGATCGAGCCCGAGCGCACCAGCGCGTCGGTGATTTCCAGCGCCTGCTCGCCGGTGTCCGGCTGCGAGATCAGCAGGTCGCCGACATTGACGCCCACCTTGTTGGCGTAGCTGACGTCCAGCGCGTGCTCGGCGTCGATAAAGGCGCAGGTGCCGCCCAGCTTCTGCATCTCGGCCACGACTTGCAGCGTCAGCGTGGTCTTGCCCGACGATTCCGGACCATAGATCTCGACCACGCGGCCGCGCGGCAGGCCGCCGACGCCAAGCGCGATGTCCAGGCCGAGCGAACCGGTGGATACCACCTGGATGTCCTTTTCGACCTCGCCGTCGCCCAGGCGCATGATCGAGCCCTTGCCGAACTGCTTCTCGATCTGGGAGAGCGCGGCGGCAAGCGCCTTCTGCTTCTCGGCGCTCACGCCGGCACCTGCCTTCTTGTCGTCCATGGTCGTCCTTGAATCAATGGTGTATAAATAGGCCGCATGTGGCGCGGCACCGGCATTTTCCGGCTCCAGCGCCGGCCCGGCTGTCTGCGCGGCCGCTCTCCAGGGGGTCTCCCCGGACGGCCTCAGCGGAACGTGCGGGTACTGTATAAAAAAACAGTATGCTTGGCAAGCCCCATCACGCCGCTTGCGCTGATTGCGCGCCGGCGCCGGCTATGCCGGCCACGGGTGGAGACAACCATGCGCATTCTGATTGCCGAAGATGACGACGTGCTGGCCGACGGCCTGACGCGCTCGCTACGCCACTCTGGCTATGCCGTCGACCACGTCACCAACGGCCTGGAAGCCGATTCCGCGCTGTCGACCCAGACCTTCGACCTGCTGATCCTGGACCTGGGCCTGCCGCGCATGTCCGGGCTGGAAGTGCTCAAGCGCCTGCGCGCGCGCGGCGCCATGCTGCCGGTGCTGATCCTGACCGCCGCCGACAGCGTCGACGAGCGCGTCAAGGGCCTGGACCTGGGGGCCGACGACTATATGGCCAAGCCCTTTGCCCTGTCCGAGCTGGAAGCACGCGTGCGCGCGCTGGTGCGGCGCGGCGCCGGCGGCGGCGCTACGCTGATGCGGCACGGGCCGCTGGCCTACGACCAGGTCGGGCGCATCGCCTATCTCAACGAGCAGATGCTGGAGCTGTCCGCGCGCGAGATCGGGCTGCTGGAGATCCTGCTGACACGCTGCGGCCGCCTGGTATCGAAAGAGCAGCTGGTGGACCACCTGTGCGAGTGGGGCGAGGAAGTCAGCAACAACGCCATCGAGGTCTACGTGCACCGGCTGCGCAAGAAGATTGAAGTCGGCGGCATCCGCATCGCCACCGTGCGCGGGCTTGGCTACTGCCTGGAGAAATTCCAGCCGGCGGTGGCCACGCACCACTGATCCCCGCCCGACGCCACCGCAGGCCAAGGAGCGACCTGAGCGCAAACCGCCAAGATGAGCCTGCTGCGACTGCCCTGGCGGCGCGTGCCCCGCGCCGCGCCACCTCCTCCTTCCGCCGCCCCGGCGCCGGACGCCGCCGACCAGGACCTGGCCGACGCACTGCCGCACCTGGAGGAAAGCACCGCGCATCCGTCGCCGCGCTCATTGTTCGGCGAGATCCTCGACTGGATGCTGGCGCCGCTGCTGCTGCTCTGGCCGATGAGCATCGCGGTGACCTACCTGGTGGCCAAGTCGATTGCCAACGGGCCCTTCGACCGCGCGCTGGAAGCCAGCGCCATCGTGCTGTCGCAGCAGGTGCGCGAGGTCAACGGGCGCATCACGCTGCAGCTGCCGCTGTCGGCGCGCGAGATCCTGCGCGCCGACGAGACCGACAACATCTATTACCAGGTGGTCGGCAAGCGCGGCGAGTACATCGCCGGCGACCACGACCTGCCGCTGCCGTCCGAGGAGGACCAGGGCCATGCGGGCCTGGTGTCCCTGCGCGATGACCGCGTGGCCGGCAACGACGTGCGCGTGGCCTACACCTATGTCGACCTGAAGCAGGTCAGCGGCACCCAGCCGGTGCTGGTGCAGGTGGCCGAGACCCTGGACAAGCGCGCGCGCCTGGCCAACGAGATCATCAAGGGGGTGATCCTGCCGCAGTTCGTGATCCTGCCGCTAGCGGTGGTGCTGGTGTGGTTCGGGCTGTCGCGCGGGCTGGCGCCGCTGACCGCGATCCAGCAGCGCATCCGCGCGCGCAACCCCGGCGATACCAGCCCGATCGACGAACGCGCCGCGCCGCAGGAAATCACGCCGCTGGTGGGTTCGTTCAACGACCTGCTGGCGCGCCTGGACCAGTCAGTGCAGACTCAGAAGCGCTTTATCGCCGATGCCGCGCACCAGATGAAGACACCGCTGGCGGGCCTGCGCATGCAGGCCGAGCTGGCGCAGCGCGAGCAGTCGCCGGAAGAGCTGCGGCGCTCGCTGGCGCAGATCGCCGGCAGCTCTGAGCGCACCGCGCACCTGGTCACGCAGCTGCTGTCGCTGGCGCGCATGGAAAACCTGGCGGGCACCGGCGGCATGGCGGCGCTGGACCTGGCGGCACTCGCGCGCGAGGTGGTCAAGGACTGGCTGCCGCAGGCCTGGGCGCGCGACATCGACCTGGGCCTGGATGCCGGCGACCATCCGGTGATGGTGCAGGGCAACCGCCTGATGCTGACCGAGATGCTGAACAACCTGCTCGACAACGCCATCCGCTACACCCCGCGCGGCGGTCACGCCACGGTGCGCGTCAGCGCCGATGCCTTCGAGCCGTTCGCCTACCTGGATGTGGAAGACACCGGCCCGGGCATTGCGCCGGCCGAGCGCGAGCGCGTGATGGAGCGCTTCTACCGCGTGCTCGGCACCAATACCGAAGGCAGCGGCCTGGGCCTGGCCATCGTGCGCGAGATCGTGCAGCAGCACGGCGGCGACGTCCAGATTTCCGATCACGTCTACCAGCAATCGCCACGGCTGGCCGGCGCGCATTTCCGTGTGACGCTGCGCCAGCCCACCGAATCCCCGCCCGCATGAACGAGACGCCCGCCCCCGACCTTGCCGAAGCCCGCCAGCGCCTGGCCTGGCGACGCAACCTGCGCTGGATCTGCGGCTTGCTCGCGATCTGGTTCACGGTCACCTTCGTGGTGGCGTGGTTTGCCCGCGAACTGCGCTTCAGCTTCTTTGGCTGGCCGTTCTCGTTCTGGGTCGGCGCGCAAGGCGCGCTGGTAGTCTACGTGCTGATGGCCGCGCTCTACGCGTGGCGCATGAACCGGATCGACGCCGAAGCCGACAGCCCGGCCGCCGCCCCCGCTGCCGTGCCGTCACAGGGTGCCTCGCGTGGACCAGGCGCCGATGCTGCATAGCGGCACACCTGCAAAGCGCATCGCGACGCCAAGCCACTGCCCCGATTCCCCGCAGCGCAGCATCCGGAGCTCCGCCGGCGGCTAGCGTATACCCCGACGGTTTTGGCGTTGTCGCGCCGGAATCTGTCAGAACGCAGTAAGTTTCGCCACCCACAATCCTTTGCAACTCTGGCACAGCGGCCAGCCGCGCGGGCCTTCCCGCGCGCCCCGCCCCGCCCCGCCCGAGATCCATTCCAGACGGAGGAGACAAATGGCAAATGTGCAAAACGTTGCAGTGCCCGGAGGGGGCGCGCAAAACGCACCGATGACCCATGAAGAGCGCAAGGTGATCCTTGCCTCATCGCTGGGCACGGTGTTCGAGTGGTATGACTTCTACCTGTACGGCTCGCTGGCGGCGATCATCGCCAAGCAGTTCTTTGCCGGCCTGGACCCCACCTCGGCCTTCATCTTCGCGCTGCTCGCCTTCGCTGCCGGCTTTATCGTGCGGCCATTCGGCGCGCTGGTGTTCGGCCGCCTGGGCGACATGATCGGGCGCAAGTACACCTTCCTGGTGACGATCCTGATCATGGGCATGTCGACCTTCATCGTCGGCCTGCTGCCCGGCTACAACACCATCGGCTGGGCCGCCCCGGTGATCCTGATCGCGCTGCGCATGCTGCAGGGCCTGGCGCTCGGCGGCGAGTACGGCGGCGCCGCCACCTATGTGGCCGAGCACGCCCCGCACGGCAAGCGCGGCGCCTACACCGCGTGGATCCAGACCACGGCGACGCTGGGCCTGTTCCTGTCGCTGATCGTGATTCTGCTGTGCCGCAACCTGATCGGGCCAGACTTTGAGGTCTGGGGCTGGCGCATTCCGTTCCTGGTCTCGATCCTGCTGCTCGGCATGTCGGTCTACATCCGGCTGTCGATGAGCGAATCGCCGGCCTTCCAGCGCATGAAGGCTGAAGGCAAGACTTCGAAGGCTCCGCTGACGGAAAGCTTCGCCCAGTGGCGCAACCTGAAGATCGTGATCCTCGCGCTGGTGGGCCTGACCGCCGGCCAGGCAGTGGTGTGGTACACCGGCCAGTTTTACTCGCTGTTCTTCCTGACCCAGGTGGTCAAGGTCGACGCCACCACGGCCAACCTGCTGATCGCCGGCGCGCTCGTCATCGGCACGCCGTTCTTCATCTTCTTTGGCTCGCTGTCCGACAAGATCGGCCGCAAGTGGATCATCATGGCCGGCTGCGCGCTGGCGGTGCTGACCTACTTCCCGATCTTCAAGGGCATCACCCACTACGCCAACCCCGCGCTCGAGCGCGCCCAGAAGACGGCCCAGATCGTCGTCACCGCCGATCCGAAGCAATGCTCCTTCCAGGGCAGCCCGATCGCCCGCGAGATCGACTTCCGCAGCTCGTGCGACATCGTCAAGCGCACCCTGGCGCAGGCATCGGCCAGCTATGAGGTGGTCGACGCGCCCGCCGGCACCACCGCCACGGTGAAGATCGGCGACAAGGAGATCCCCGCCTTCAACGCCAGCCTGGTCCCCGCCGGCCACAGCTTCGACGACGCCAGCAAGAAGCAGATTGCCAGCTTCAAAAAGCAAGTGGCGGACTCCATGGCCGCCGCCGGCTACCCGACCAAGGCCGACCCTGCGCAACTGAACACCATCATGGTGCTGGTGCTGCTGACCATCCTGGTGATCTACGTCACCATGGTCTACGGCCCGATCGCCGCCATGCTGGTGGAACTGTTCCCGACCCGCATCCGCTACACCTCGATGTCGCTGCCCTACCATATCGGCAACGGCTGGTTCGGGGGCCTGCTGCCCACCATCTCGTTCGCGCTGGTGGCACAGAACGGCAACATCTACTACGGCCTCTGGTACCCGATCATCATCGCCGCCATCACCTTCGTGATCGGCGGGCTGTTCGTGCGCGAGACCAAGGACGTGAACATCTACGCCAACGACTGAGCGGTCATGCGGCACTAACGAAAACGGCAGGCCATCCGGCCTGCCGTTTTTTCATGGGAGGAACCTTCCTGCAAAATCTTCAGGGGAAGGTGTTGACAGTCGCGAAAGCGTAGGTATAATCTCAGTCTTCGTTGGCGAATTAGCTCAGTCGGTTAGAGCGACGGAATCATAATCCGCAGGTCCGGGGTTCGAGTCCCTGATTCGCCACCATCTATTTGAAAAGCCGCGTTCTCGCAAGAGATCGCGGCTTTTTGCTTTGGTTTTGCCAGGCTGGAAAAGCGGGCCGCCCACCATGGAGGAGCGGCCACCGACAGCGCTTACCAGTAACGCACGCGCCCGGTATCGATGTGCACGAACTGGTCAGACTCGTAGAAGCCGACGCCCCCGCCCTGCAATGACTTGGCCGCGTCGCGCACGTCCGCCAGCGGCACGCCGGCCAGGCGGATGTCGATGGCCTTGCCGTCCATGTGCAGGCTGTGCCTGGCCACGCCGCCGCCGCGCGTGTTGCGCAGGCGCGAGTTGGTGGCCGGGCTGCGGTAGCCGGAAATGACCTGGAACGGCTGGTCGGTGCCAAGCTCGCGGCGGACCTGGAACAGCAGGTCGAACAGCTGCGGGTCGATCATGCCGACCTTGCCGGAGTAGTGATCGCGCAGGAAGCCGTTGAGCGTAGTCAGCGCGTCGGGCACGAAGCGGTCGCCAACGGCATAGACCAAGGACACGCGTTCGCCGGTGTGGGTGTGGTCGAAAGCCAGCGTGCGGGCGTCCGGCAGGCCTGCCAGGGCCTGGCTTGCAGACAGGCTGGCCAGCGCCTGGCGCGGCGCCAGCGGCATCAGGCCGGCGGCAAGGGCCAGGCCTCCGGTGGTATGAAGAAAGCGGCGGCGTGCCTTGCGCGTCGCATCAGTCATGGTACTTCCTCTGAATGTGCCAGTGGCGCCTCAGTGGGTGGTGCCGGAGGCGCTTGCAATAGCTGGTTGCTGGGGTCGTCCGTTGCGTTGCCGCAGCGCCTTGTCCAGCAATTTGTCGTGACCGTAAATGTCAGGCAAGAAGGATACACGACCATCGGCGCGCGCAATGACCGTGCCGTAGGCCAGCACCACCGGCAAGGGCTGCTGCAGGCGCACCGTATTGGACTTGCCACGCGTCATCGCTTCGCGGATCCGGGTCTCGTTCCAGTCCGGCATATCCTGCATCACGAACTGCGCCAATGCTACTGGGGCTTCCACGCGGATGCAGCCGTGGCTGAAGTCGCGCCGGTCGCGCTTGAACAGCTGCGGCGAGGGCGTGTGGTGCAGGTAGATGTTCTCGTTGTTGGGAAACATGAACTTGATATCGCCCAGTGCGTTCAGCGGCCCCGGCCGCTGGCGGATGCGCATGCGGCCGTTCAGCACTGCTTCGAGATTCTCGTCGGACAGCGTGGTCACGGCCTTGCCTTCGCCATTGACGAACTCCAGGCCCTGCCGGTTGAAATAGGCCGGATCGCGGCGCAGCTGCGGCACGGTCTCTCGGCGCGCGATCGAGGGCGGGATGTTCCAGTACGGGCTGAACTCGATGTAGCGCATATCCTCCTCGAACAGCGGCGTGCGCGTATCCAGTGCCTTGCCGACGATCACCTTCATTTCGAGCTTGATGTCGAGCTTGCCGTCGCGGATCTCATAGGCGCGCAGCATGAACTCAGGCACGTTCACCACGATCATGCGCGGACCGTCCAACGGCGTCCAGCGCAGCCGCTCCATGGTCAGTTCGATTTGCCGCACACGGCTGGCGATGGGCAGGTTGAGTTGTGCCAACGTGCCCGCGCCGATCACGCCGTCGGCCTCCAGGCCGTGGCGCGACTGGAACGCCTTGACGCCGTCGACCAGGGCGCCTTCGTAGCGGGCCGGCGCCTGGGTGCCGGCGGGCAGGTCGCCCAGCCCAACCAGGCGTGCAGCCAACGCCGCGGCACCGGCCCAGGGCTGGCCCGGCGTCAGCTTGCTTGCCGGCAAGGGTGGCAGCGGCTGCCCCCAGGCCGGCTGCTTTGCGATCTCGCGGTACCGCGCCAGGGCCTCTCGCAGCGTGCCATAGAGCGGGAAGGTGGGCGCTGCCCGGCGGATGGCGTCGGGCAGCCGCTGCTGCGCGACGGCATCGCGCAGCCAGATGGCGGCATCGAAGGGCCGTTCCGCCTGCGGGGCAAAGTTGGCATGGACCGCGCGCGGGTTGACGCGTCCGCCGTGCAGGTCTGCCAGCATGCGCTCCATCGCGGCGCTCAGTGCCGCATCCACGCGTGCAGCGGCGTCCGGCGGCAATGCTGGCCCGCTGCCGGCCTGAATCACGGCCTGGCGCAAGGCGTCGGCATCGTAGTCGCGCGGATCGAGGCCGTCGGCCGCGGCCGCGGCCAGCGCATCGACGGCCTGGCGGGCCGCCGGCACCGGACGGCCCTGCGCAAACCACATCGGATCGTTGGCGAAGGCAGGCGTGGCCAGGCATGCGGCGGCGCAGGCAAGCACGACAGCGCCCAGGCGGCGTGCGGCGGCATTCAGGTACGGTGGCATCGGGCGAAAAGTTCGGATTCGTCACACACGCCCACAGTCTACCCGCGATGGCGGCACGGTGCGGCAAGACACTCGGGGTGCGCGTCACCACACCAGCTGATGCCGACGCGCGTAGTCCACCATTTCAACCAGGGAGCCGACATTGAGCTTGGCCATGATGTTAGCCTTGTGGGTACTGACCGTCTTGCTGCTGATCAGCAGTTGCGCGGCGATCGACTTGTTGGAATGGCCGCGCGCCAGGTACTGCAGGATGGTGATTTCGCGGTTGCTCAGCCTCGCATAGCCGGATTCCCGCTGCTCGCCGATATGGCGCACGGTCTCCAGTGTATCCATGGGAAATACCAGGTAGCCGCTCAGCACGCCGCGCACGGCCTGCATCACCTCGGCCAGTCCACGCTGCTTGGCCACAAAGCCATGGGCGCCTGCGCGCAGCGCCCGCACCGCCGCCAGCGTGCCGTCGCTGTCGGACAGTACCAGCAAGGGCACGCTGGGCAGCGTCGCCGCGACGCGCCGGACAAAGTCGATGCCCGGATTGCCGAAGCGGTCGACATCAACCAGCACCAGCCCCGGCCGGTGCTCGCGCACCAGCCGGAACGCTTCCGGCATGCCGTCCGTTTCCAGTACTTCGCCGGCGTCCAGCTCAGCGCATAGTTCAGCGGACAGCGTGGCGCGGAACTGGGAAGGTTCGTCGACGATCAGCGCGAGATGCAATTTGAGGCTCCTTAACGACTGGCATGGCTTGGCCTGGTGCCAAGGTTAAGGGGCCGGAGAGATCCTGACGCGCCGAATCCTCGCCGCGCAGATGCGGCAAAATCTGCATCAGAGTCAGACTTTTCTGCGTCGCGCTGTTTTCGTATCGATGCCGCGGTAGGCGTTACCCGTTGGCAGCGTCAAGGACTTCAGTCAGCTTGCGGCTCGCATCCAGCGCCGCGGGGAACCCGCAGTAGACCGCGCTGTGCACCATCAGCTCGCGCAGTTCCTGCGGCGTAACGCCGTTGGCGAGCGCGCCACGCAGGTGCCCGGCCAGCTCCTGCGGCCGGTTCAGCGCAATCAGCATCGACACTGTGGCCAGGCTGCGCTGCTTGCGGTCCAGGCCGTCGCGGGTCCAGACCGTGCCCCAGGCGAACTCCGTCACCAGTTGCTGCAGGCTGGTGTCGCCCTGCTGCGCGGCGGCGTCCAGCGCGCGCCGGACGTGCTCGGGGCCGAGCACTTCGGTGCGCACGTCAAGACCGGCCTCGAAGGCCGGCGTGGGGGTATAGGCGGGAGATTGGCTGGGTTCGGCCATGGCTTGGGTCTCCGGTTTGGGTGGATGCCCCATGGTAGCCGAACCGGTCAAGCAGATTCGAGAGGCCGCGGCATCAGTGCCGCGGCCCCGGGTCATTCCGTGCCTGCGGGCAGGAAGCGCGGTGCCGGCGCCGAACGCGGCACCTCGCGCTCGCCCTGCTGGTACAGCCGATACGTGCCGCGTGCCTGGTTGTGCGGATGGCGCGCGGCCTCGTCCAGGGTCAGCACGCGCGCAAAGCACACGTCGGTGCCGCCCAGCACCGCCTCCCAGTGGGTGCTGGGCTTGCCTGCGATGCACGCGGCAATGCGCGCCTTCACCGCGGGCCACTGGGCGCGGTCATACTGCGCGGCGGGGTCGATACCGGTCAGTTCGAGCCGCTCGAGCAGCTCGCGGTAGAACTGCGGTTCAAGCGCGCCCAGCGTGATGGCGCGGCCGTCGGCACAAGGGAAGACGTCATAGAACGGCGAATCGTGGAAGGGGCTGGGTTGCGGGCCGCCCAGCGTGCCGGCTGCGCGCGACACCTGCACCAGCGAGCCCAGCATGGCGACGATATCGGTGATGGCCGCATCCACCACACAGCCCTCGCCGCTGGCGCGCGCGCTCAGGATGGCGCTGGTGATGCCGAATGCCAGGCCAAGCGCGCCGGTGGCATCGCCCACCACGGTCGGCGGCACCATCGGCAGCTCGCCCTCGCGCGCGGCCATCGACAAGAGGCCGGTCAGCGCGATGTAGTTGAGGTCGTGGCCGGCGCTCTGCGACAGCGGGCCGGACTGGCCCCAGCCGGTCATGCGGCCGTAGACCAGGCGCGGATTGCGTGCATGGCACGCCTTCGGGCCCAGGCCGAGGCGCTCCATCGCGCCCGGGCGCAGTCCTTCGATCAGCGCGTCGGCGCCGGCCACCAGGTCCAGCGCGGCGGCCACGTCTTGCGGCGACTTCAAGTTCAGTTGCACCACGCGCTTGCCGTGCTCCAGCTCCATCTCAGGCGGCACGGGCTGGCCGCGCAGGATGCGGCGGGCATCCGGCGCGACCGGGCGGGTCACCAGCGTGACCTCGGCGCCCAGGCCGGCCAGCATCGCACCGCACAACGGGCCGGGGCCGATGCCTTCGAATTCCACTACCTTGATGCCGCGCAGGGGCAGGAGGTTGCCACGCTCACTCATGATCGTCGTCTCCGGAATCGCCGCCCGCGCCATCGCCGGGGGCAGCTTGCATTGAATTTGTCTGGGATGGGCCGTGCCTGCAGCAGCGCGGGCGTGCCAATGCCTGCCGCGGAGCTCGGGAGCATGCTACGCGCCACCGCGTTGACGGGGCAATGGCCAAATGCTTCAGCCGGATTGACGGAATCCGTCAGCTGGCCGGCTATCGCACGGCGGGATCTGATAAATCCGATCCGACTTGATCTAAATCGGGTCCTGGCAGGACACTAGGCACCATGATGGTTCCAGTGGCAGTGCCGCCTCATGGCGCACCGCCTGCCGACAGCCCCCATCCAGGAGATTCCCGACATGACCAATATCGTGCTCGCCACCGACGGCTCGGCCTTCAGCGACGCCGCGGCCCGTTTTATCGCCGAAGGCAAGCTGCTGCAGAGCGGATTCACCGTGCATGTCGTGCATGTGGCGCCGGAAGTGAGCGGCCAGGTGCGCGCCTTTGTCAGCAAGGAAACCATCGACGACTGGCACAAGGAGGCCAGCGACAAGGCCATGGCGGCGGTCTGCGACATCCTGTCCGCAGCCAAGGTGCCGTTTGAGCGGCATCCGCTGCACGGCTTCGCGCCGGAGCGCATCGTCGCCTGTGCGCGCTCGGTCGACGCCGCGGCCATCGTGATGGGCACGCATGGCCGGGGTTCGTTCTTCGATGCGGTGATCGGTTCAGTCGCGGGCCGCGTGCTGGCGCAGGCCGAGTGCCCGGTGCTGCTGGTCAAGGCGCCGGAAAAGAAGGGTTGAGCAAGGCGGCGAAATAGCGGCGCCCTGGCGGCGCCGCCCGGTAGGCCTCAGGCGCCCCACAGGGGCGCTTCGTCCATCAGCGCTACCTGTTCGCGCAGCTCCAGGATGCGGTCCTGCCAGTAGCGCGCCGTGCCGAACCACGGGAACGCGGCCGGAAAGGCCGGGTCGGCCCAGCGGCTGGCCAGCCAGGCGCTGTAGTGCAGCAGCCGCAGCGTGCGCAGCGCTTCCACCAGCCATAGTTCGCGCGGCTGGAAATCGGCGAAGTCTTCATAGCCGGCAACAATATCGGCCAGCTGGTCCTGCATGGCCGCGCGGTCGCCCTCCAGCAGCATCCAGATGTCCTGGATCGCCGGCGCCATGCGGCTGTCGTCGAAGTCCACGAAGTGCGGGCCCGGCGCGCCATGGGTGCCGCCGCGCGCATCGTCCTCGTCGATCCACAGCACGTTGCCGCGATGGCAGTCGCCGTGGGTGCGCAGCAGGCGCACCTCGCCGGCGCGCTCATAGCAGCGGCGCACGCCGTCCAGCGCCAGGTCCGTCACCGATTGCCACGCGGGCAGCAGGTCGGCGGGAATGCAGCCGCTGGCGAGCAGCCAGTCGCGCGGGGCAATGCCGAAGGTTTCCAGATCCAGCGCCGGGCGCGCCTGGTAGGGCTGCGTCGCCCCCAGCGCGTGGATGCGGCCGATAAAGCGGCCGAGCCAGGTCAGCGTGTCGGAACGGTCCAGCGCGGGCTCGCGGCCGCCGCAGCGGGGGAATACCGCGAAGCGGAAGCCGGCGTGATGCAGCAGCGTGCCGGCCTCGCCCGGTGCCAGCACCATGGCCGGCACGGCCGGGATCTCGGCATCGGCCAGCTGCTGCACGAAGGTGTGTTCTTCCAGGATGGCCGCGTCGGTCCAGCGGCCCGGACGGTAGAACTTGGCGATGACTGGCGCGGCATCCTCGATGCCCAGCTGCCAGACGCGGTTCTCGTAGCTGTTGAGCGCCAGCAGGCGCCCGTCGGGGCGCAGGCCGGCGCCTTCCAGCGCGTCCAGCATCAGCGCCGGCGTCAGGCCGGCGTAGGGAACGCCGGGCTCGGCCGGGGCATCGGACGCGTGCATGGTGTCAGCCCTGATCCGCTCAGCGCGCCGGCTTGCGGTTGCCGCCGAGCAGCGCGGCCTGCGCCGGACGGCGATTGCGCGCCGGTGCCGGTGCCGCGTCGTGCGGCTGGCGCGCGGGTTGAGCCGTGGTCCGTTGCTGGCGCGCCGGCTCCTGGCCGTCGCGGCGCGGTGCGGGATTGCGCGCGCCGCCGGCGGGCTGGCCGCCACGGTTGCCGTTGGCTGCACCGTTGCCGCGCTGGCCGCCTTCGGCAGCGCGCGTGCGCGGCTGGCCGCCCTGGGCTTGCCGCGGCGCAGCCTGCGCTTCGCGCGCCGGGCGTTGGCGCTGGGCGCCCTCGCCTTCGTTGCCGGCCGGACGTGCCTGGGCGCGTCCGCGGCCCTGGCCTTGTCCTTGCCCCTGGCCACCACCGCGCTGCTGGCGGCCCTTCTGGATCGGCTCGGGCGCGATGCTCGGGTCGACCTCGAAGCCCGCCAGCACGGTCTGCTCGAGCTTGCGCTTGATCAGGCGTTCGATATCGCGCAGCAGCGCAATCTCGTCCACGCAGACCAGCGAGATCGCTTCGCCCTCGGCGCCGGCGCGGCCGGTGCGGCCGATGCGGTGCACATAGTCCTCGGGCACGTTGGGCAGGTCGAAGTTGACCACGTGCGGCAGCTGGTCGATGTCGATGCCGCGCGCGGCGATATCGGTTGCCACCAGCAGCCGCAGCGTGCCGGACTTGAATTCCGACAGCGCACGCGTGCGCGCCGACTGGCTCTTGTTGCCATGGATCGCCAGTGCCGACAGGCCGTCCTTGGTCAGCTGCTCGGCCAGGCGGTTGGCGCCGTGCTTGGTGCGCGTAAATACCAGCACCTGGTGCCAGTCATGCTGGCGCACCAGGTGGGCCAGCAGCTCGCGCTTGCGCTCGCGGTCCACCGGGTAGACGCGCTGGTCCACGGTCTCAGCCGTGGTATTGCGCCGCGCCACCTCGATCGAGGCCGGGTTGTTCAGCAGGCGGTCGGCCAGCGCGCGGATATCGTCCGAGAACGTCGCCGAGAACAGCAGGTTCTGGCGCTTGGCCGGCAGCACGTTGAGGATCTTGCGGATGTCGTGGATGAAGCCCATGTCGAGCATGCGGTCGGCTTCATCGAGCACCAGCAGCTCCACCTGCGACAGGTCGATGGTGCGCTGGGACACGTGGTCCAGCAGGCGGCCGGGCGTGGCCACGACGATCTCGACGCCGCGCTTGAGCTGCTCGATCTGCGGATTGATGCCGACGCCGCCGAACATCACCATCGAGCGCAGGCGCAGGTATTTGCCGTAGTTGCGCACGCTCTCTTCGACCTGGGCGGCCAGTTCGCGCGTGGGCGTCAGCACCAGTGCGCGCACCGGCAGGCGGGCCGGACGCTGCGCGCCATTGGCGCCGCGCGCCGCGGAGTCGGACAACAGCTGCAGCATCGGCAGCGTAAAGCCGGCGGTCTTGCCGGTGCCGGTCTGCGCGCCGGCGAGCAGGTCACCGCCCTTGAGGATGGCGGGGATCGCCTGGGCCTGGATGGGGGTCGGCGTGGTGTAGCCCTGTTCGGCCACGGCACGCACAATCTTGTCGGACAAGCCGAGTTCAGAAAAAGACATGAATTGCTGCTTGGGCCATCGCTGCGCACGCGGTGCGCCAAACGCCGGATGGCTCCTGGTAATCGGATCGGAATCGGAACGCGAACGCCGGGAAGCCGGCCTGGCAGGGCACCGGCCCGCCCGCGAAGGAAAGAGCGGTAGTGTACCAGTCCGGGACCAGCGGGTTCTGCACCGGACGCGGCCCCGCATGCGCGCCGGCGCACATCGGGTCTGCGCGGGTGGCGCTGCGCTATCATGAGAGCGTCTGCCCGCCCCCGTTCCGGCTCCGCACCCGCGCCACATGTGCCCCGGAAAGCCGCCATGCGCTTGCGTTTCCTTGAAGACCAGGAAGTTACCCTGTTCGCGGCCATCCCGGTCGGGATCGTCGCGGCCATTGCCACCACCCTGTTCAAGGAAGCGCTGGAGGGCGCGGGCGTGGTCCTGTTTTCCAGCCATGCCGACGTGGTGGCCGTATTCGCCACGCTGGCGCTGGCGTGGCGCGTGGTGGTGCCGGCCGCGGGCGGCGCACTGGCGGGCGGCCTGCTGGTGCTGGCCAACCGCCTGGCCGGCAGCCATGGCGGCGCTACCGACTACATGGAAGCGGTGGCCAACGGCAGCGGCCGCCTGCCGGTGCGGATCACCTTGCTGCGCGCGCTCTCGTCGTTTTTCTCGATCGTCAGCGGCAGCTCGGTCGGCAAGGAAGGCGCGATGATCCAGCTGGCGGCGCTGTGCGGCTCGCTGTTCCCGTCGACCCGGCTGGAACGCGGCGGCGGCTCGAACATGCGCCGCATGCTGACCGCCTGCGGGGCCGCGGCGGGCCTTGCCACGGTCTATCACACCCCCTTCTCCGCCGCCGTCTTCGTTGCCGAAGTGGTGTTCGGGGCGCTCGCGGTACAGCGCCTGATGCCGCTGTTCCTGGCTTCGGTGGCCGGCGCCATGGTCAGCCAGTGGCACGGCGGCCTGCAGCCGCTCTACCCGGGCCTGGATATCGCCCCCGACCTGCGCCCGCACATCCTGCTGGCCGCGGCGGCGCTGGGCGTGGCCGCCGGCATTGCGGGCGCGCTGTTCATGCGCGCGGCGGGCTTTGCGCGCGGCCGCTTTGCCGCCGTGCCGGGCGGGCCAGTGGCAAGGCTGACGCTGGGCGGCGCGCTGGTCGGCGTGCTGGCGATGGCTGTGCCCGAGGTGGTTGGCAACGGCTATTCCACCATTCAGACCATCCTGCAGGAGCAGCCGCTGAGCGTGCCGGTGGCCGGCGTGCTGCTGGCCAAGCTGGTGGCAACGGTGATCAGCATGGGCTCGGGGGCGGTCGGCGGCGTGTTCACGCCGTCGCTGTTCGTGGGGGCGGCGCTCGGGCAGTTGCTGGCCATCGGCATGCAGGGCACGGCGACCGGTGCGGCGCCGCTGCTGCCGCTGGTGGGCATGAGTGCGTTCCTGGCGGCCACCAGCCAGGCGCCGCTGATGTCGGTGCTGATGGTGTTCGAGATGACGCTGGCGCCCGCGCTGCTGCTGCCGTCGATGATCGGCGCGGTGGCGGCGTACTACACCGCGTCACGCTGCCAGACGCTGTCGCTGTACAGCGTGATTGCCGAGCGCGCGCAGGCCTCGGCCGCCGCCGAACATGCCCGCACGCTGACGCTGGCGGGCCTGTGCGACCCGACCGATACCGTGCTCGACCCGAACGCTACCCTGGCAGCCGCAGCCGACAAGTTTGCCGAGACCGGCACGCGCTACCTCTATCTGGTCGAAGCGGATGGCCGCCTGCTGGGCGCGCTGTCGATCCACGCGCTGCAGCGCGCCCAGCGCGAGGGGGCCTCGGATGACGTGCTGGCGCTGGCCGAACGCGACTTCCCCGCGCTAACCCCGGATTCGCGCCTGCGCGACGCCCTGGCGGTGTTTGCCGGGCACGGCATCAACCGCATCCCGCTGGTGCGCGACAGCGCCAGCCGCGAACTGATGGGCACGGTGTCCAAGCAGCGTGTGCTGCAAGAGGCATCCTGCCTGTTCTGAGCCCGGCCGCATCGCCGACCCGGCAAGGCCGCCGGCGGGGTAAAATGGCGGGTTGCGACCGCCTTTGGGCCATTCCCGCCAACGCGTCGTCCCATTTGTCGGAGTTCTCCCCCATGCCAGCAGGTCGTGATGCGCGCCGCGAGGCGCCGGAGTCTGTCCAACCCAGGCGCGCCCGCAAGCTGTTGCCAACGCTGGCCTGCGCCGCCGCCCTGCTGCTCGGTGCGGCAAGCGCGATGGCCCAGCCGGCGCGGGTGATCCCGGACGATGCGCAGGCGGCCAGGCTCGTTATCGCCACGCCGTCTGCCGGTGCGCCGCAGACGGCCACGCTCGATGGCAAGACCGTCGGCGTGGCGCCAGGCCTGCGCCTGTTCGGCACCGACAACCAGTTGCTGGCCAGTGCCGCGGTGGCGGGCCAGAAGCTGCCGGTGCGGTACAAGCTGGACCTGTATGGCCAGTTGCTGACCGCCTGGGTGCTGAGCGAGCCGGAACAGAAGGCGCTGAAGAAAAAATCGTAGTCCCCGGAAGTGCGACCGGCGTGTCCCACGCGCCGGCCGTGTTGTTGCAACACCCTGATGCCCCCAGGTCAACCACTGAGATCGGCATATGAAGAAAGTTTTCGTCAAGACGTACGGCTGCCAGATGAACGAGTACGACTCGGGCAAGATGGTCGACGTCCTCAACGCCAGCCAGGGGCTGGAACCCACCGACCGCGTCGAAGACGCCGACGTGATCCTGTTCAACACCTGCTCGGTGCGCGAGAAGGCGCAGGAGAAGGTGTTCTCGGAACTGGGCCGGATGAAGGCGCTCAAGGCCGCCAAACCCGACCTGGTGATCGGCGTGGGCGGCTGCGTGGCCAGCCAGGAAGGCGCCAGCATCGTCTCGCGCGCGCCGTATGTCGACGTGGTGTTCGGCCCGCAGACACTGCACCGCCTGCCCGACCTGATCGCGCGCCGCCAGCGCACCGGCCAGTCGCAGGTGGACATCTCCTTCCCCGAGATCGAGAAGTTCGACCACCTGCCGCCGGCGCGCGTGGAAGGCCCGAGTGCCTTTGTGTCGATCATGGAAGGCTGCTCCAAATACTGCAGCTATTGCGTGGTGCCCTACACTCGCGGCGAGGAAGTGTCGCGCCCGTTCGAGGACGTGCTGGCCGAGGTTGCCGGCCTGGCCGAACAGGGCGTGCGTGAAGTCACGCTGCTGGGCCAGAACGTCAACGCCTACCGCGGCAAGATGGGCGACACCACCGAGATCGCCGACTTTGCGCTGCTGATCGAGTACATCGCCGAGATCCCCGGCATCGAGCGCATCCGCTACACCACCAGCCACCCGAAGGAATTCACCTCGCGCCTGGTCGAGCTGTACGGCCGCTGCGACAAGCTGGTGAACCACCTGCACCTGCCGGTGCAGCATGCCTCCGACCGCATCCTGATGGCGATGAAGCGCGGCTACAGCGTGCTGGAGTACAAGAGCATCATCCGCAAGCTGCGCGCGCTGCGCCCGGATATGTCGATGTCGTCGGACTTCATCGTCGGCTTCCCCGGCGAGACCGATGCCGACTTCGAGAAGCTGATGGCGATGATCGAGGAGATCGGCTACGACACCTCGTTCTCGTTCATCTTCAGCCCGCGCCCGGGCACGCCCGCCGCCAATCTGCACGACGACACCCCGCACGAGGTCAAGCTGCGCCGGCTGCAGCGCCTGCAGGCCACCATCGAGGAAAACGTGCAGCGCATCAGCCAGAACATGGTCGGCACGGTGCAGCGCATCCTGGTGGAAGGCCCGGCGCGCAAGGACCCGACCGAGCTGCACGGGCGCACCGAGAACAACCGCGTGGTCAACTTCGCGCTACCGGGCGTGCCCCAGGCCGGCCGCGACCGGCTGGTCGGCCAACTGGTCGACGTCAGCATCACGCAGGCGTTCCCGCACTCGCTGCGCGGCGAGATCGTGGTTCGGCAGTAACCAGGCACCATCCAGCGAGGCCATCGCCAACTGATGAAAGTCCCATCCGCAGAATTCGTCGCTCCCAAGGACGACAATACCCGGCTGCAGAACCTGTGCGGCCCGCTCGACGAGAACCTGCGCCAGATCGAGCAGGCGCTGGACGTGAACATCCAGCGCCGCGGCCACCGCATGACGGTGCGCGGCGGCAATGCGCAGGACGCCGCGCTGGCGCTGGAGCGCTTCTACAACCAGGCGCGCACGCCGCTGTCGATCGACGACGTGCAGCTGGGCCTGGTGGAAACGCGCCAGATCTCGGCGCACGGCAGCTACCTGCCCGGCAACGGCGACGATGCCGAAGCGCGCGAGATCGGCGACGAATCGCCGGTGCTGCACACCCGCCGCGCCGGCCTGCAGGGCCGCACCGTGGCGCAGCGCGACTACCTGCGCAACATCCTGTCGCACGACCTGACCATGGGCATCGGCCCGGCCGGCACCGGCAAGACCTACCTGGCGGTGGCGTGCGCAGTCGATGCGCTGGAGCGCGACGCGGTCAAGCGCATCGTGCTGACACGCCCGGCGGTGGAGGCCGGCGAGCGGCTGGGCTTCCTGCCGGGCGACCTGGCGCAGAAGGTCGACCCGTACCTGCGCCCGCTGTACGACGCGCTGTATGACCTGCTCGGCTTCGACCGCACGCAGAAGATGTTCGAGCGGCAGATGATCGAGATCGCGCCGCTCGCCTACATGCGCGGGCGCACGCTGAACCATGCCTTCATCATCCTGGACGAAGCGCAGAACACCACGCCCGAGCAGATGAAGATGTTCCTCACGCGGATCGGCTTCGGCTCCAAGGCGGTGATCACCGGCGACATCACCCAGATCGACCTGCCCAAGGGACAGAAGAGCGGCCTGGTGGAAGCGCAGCATGTGCTGCGCGAAGTGCGCGGCATCGCCTGCACCCGCTTTACCAGCATCGACGTGGTGCGCCATCCGCTGGTGGCCCGCATCGTCGATGCCTATGACGAATACCACGCCCAGCACAAGGACGCTTAATTGAAATCCCAGAAATCCAAGTCTTCCGCCGTGAGCCTGACCCTGTTCGACGGCGACGGCCGCGCGCGCAAGAGCGCCGCGCACGCGCTGCGCGTGCAACTGCCCGACGGCCGCAGCCTGACGCTGGACCTGTCGCAGGCCGCCGACGGCGTGATCGCGCTGCTGGCCGAGCACACCGACACCAACCAGCAGGCCGGCCTGCTGGTGCGCCCGGACAATCATGACGCACTGTCGGTGGCCGTGACCGCCACGCCGCTGACCACCACCACCGGCACGCCGGCCACGCCGCCGGCAGTGGAGCTGGAGGTCCAGCACGGCGACGGCGTCGGCAAGGGCGATGGCCTGCCGGCGCGCCGCAAGATCGAAACCTGGGTCAAGTCGGCGCTGTATGCCGATGCCGCGCTGACCATCCGCTTTGTCGGTGAGGAAGAGGGGCGCACGCTGAACCGCACCTATCGCGGCAAGGACTACGCCACCAACGTGCTGACCTTTGCCTATGCCGAGAACGAAGCCGATCCGGTCACGGGCGACATCGTGCTGTGCTGCCCGGTGGTGGAAGCCGAGGCGCGCGAGCAGCGCAAGCCGCTGGAGGCGCACTATGCCCACCTGATCGTGCACGGCGTGCTGCACGCGCAAGGCTACGAGCACGACGAAGACGCCGAGGCCGAGGAAATGGAAGCGATCGAGACCGAGACGCTGCAGGCGCTGGGCTACGCCGATCCCTACCAGGGCGACCGCACCGCGTGATTCCCTTGTCACAGGCGGCGCTGGTTGAGTGCCGCCTGCCGCACATATGGTCTCAGGCCACTGCCCGCTGTCACGGGACTGACGGGCTTTTAGGAACGTGCTCGAAATAACTTCCCGCTATGCGGCGTTCCGTGAGCGGATGCTGTAGTTCCACGCAGGCAAGGTTGAGTCGTACTCGATGTTCAGTGAAGCACGGACGCAACGAGTGACTGTCCGTCCGGCTTCATAGACTCCGTCAAGAATGTCAGCAGTAACTTTCAGTCCGGTTTTTGTGCAGGCTTTTTCGATCAGTTCACGAACCAGACTAACGCTGCTGAAGACTACGCCAGCACAGGCTC
>NZ_KB903160.1:0-42699 GCF_000379565.1 Cupriavidus sp. UYPR2.512
CACGGCCCGGCGGGTATCCGCATCGATGCCGGCGTGCGCGAGGGCGACACCATCAGCCCGTTCTACGACCCGATGATCGCCAAGCTGATCGTCTGGGGCAAGGACCGCGACGAGGCGCTNGCGCGCATGCGCCAGGCGCTGGCGGCCTACCACGTGGTGGGGCTGTCGACCAACGTGGCCTTCCTGCAGCGGCTGGTGTCGTCCCAGGCGTTCCGCACCGCCGATCTCGACACCGGCCTGATCGAGCGCAACGAGAAGGTCTTGTTCCCGCCGCCGGCGCCGGTCGGCATGGAAGTCATCGCGCTGGCCGTGGCGGCGCTGTTCGACCGCGAGGCCCGCGAACGCCGCATCGATGCAGCCGACCAGCATTCGCCGTGGACCCATGGCGGCGCATGGCGGCTGAACGGCGGCGTGTCGCGCGCGCTGCGCTTCGGCTATGGCGAGCAGGTGCTGGAGGTGACGCTGAACACCAACGAGCGCGGCAGCACGCTGATCTATGCGGACCAGGCCGCGCCTTTTGCCTGCACCTGCCACGCCGACGACATCCGCATCAACCTTGGCACGCGGCGCGCGCATGGGCAGGTGCATGCGGACGGTGAGACCTTTCACGTCTTTTATGCCGGGCGGCATGTGAGCCTGGCGTGGCTCGATCCGCTGGCCCATGCCGGTGAGGCCGAAAGCGAAGGCGGCAAGCTCACTGCGCCGATGCCCGGAAAGGTCATTGCCGTGATGGTCGAGGCTGGCAGCACCGTCACGCGCGGCACGCCGTTGCTGGTGATGGAAGCCATGAAGATGGAGCACACCATCAGCGCACCGGTGGATGGGGTGGTGAGTGAGGTGCTTTATGCGGTGGGAGAGCAGGTTGTGGAGGGGGCGCAGCTTTTGGCGTTTGAGGGGAAGTCAGGGACCTGATGCGCGACAGGGGTGGCCGGGGCACGGAGCCCGATCACCGTTGCCCCAGCCAACCCCACGCCCATTCCTCTGCCAAAATACGCCTTTAACCCCACCAGAATTCCCCTGGAGACAAAATGAAGTTGCAGTTGTACGTCCCCGACGGCCGCTACGACCCCTGGATCGCGGGCTTCACCGAGGCACTGCCCGAAGCGCAATGTGTGACGTGGGAGGACAGCCGTGGCGAACCGGCCGACTACGCCGTGGTCTGGCGCCCGCCGGTGGAGATGCTGCGTGGCCGTACCGACCTGAAGGCGGTGTTCAACCTCGGCGCCGGCGTCGACGGCATCCTGCGCCTGCGCGATGAAGCCCCTGACGCCTTGCCCGCCGGCGTACCGATCGTGCGGCTCGACGATGCCGGCATGGCCGCGCAGATGGCCGAGTATGTCACCCACGCCGTGCTGCGCTATTTCCGCAGGATGGACGCCTACGAGGCCCAGCAGCGCGCCGGCAACTGGAAGTTCCTCAAGCCGCATCGCCGCGCGGACTTCACCATCGGCGTGATGGGGGTGGGCACGCTCGGCACGCATATCGCCCGCACGCTGGCGGGCTTCGGCTTTCCGGTGCGTGGCTGGAGCCGCACCGCGCGCGCGATCGAAGGCGTGAGCGGATTCTATGGCGATGCCGGGCAGGCGCCGTTCCTGGATGGCCTGCGCGTGCTGGTCAATGTGCTGCCGCTGACGCCGCAGACCGAGGACATCCTCAACGCCGGGCTGTTCGCGCGGCTGGCGCAGGGCGCATACGTGATCAACGTCGCGCGCGGGCAGCATCTGGTTGAGGAAGACCTGCTTGCCGCGGTGCAGTCGGGGCAGGTCGCAGGTGCCACGCTGGATGTATACCGCACCGAGCCGTTGCCGGCGGAACACCCGTTCTGGCAGGAGTCGCGCATCACCCTTACGCCGCATATCTCTGCGCTGACGCTGCGCGAAGACAGCATCGCGCAGATCGCCGGCAAGATCCGCGCGCTGCGTGCGGGCCAGCCGATCGCGGGCGTGGTCGACGTGCAGCGGGGCTATTGAGCCCCCGACCAGGACGAACTAAATACAGGAGACAGCCATGACCATGACGAACTACGTGAAGCTTGTTGAAGTCGGCCCGCGCGACGGCCTGCAGAACGAGAAGGCGATGGTGCCGACCGAGGTCAAGGTCGCGCTGATCAACCAGCTGACCGATGCCGGCTTCGTCAATATCGAGGCCGCATCGTTCGTGTCGCCCAAGTGGGTGCCGCAGATGGCCGACGGTGCCGACGTGATGGCGCGCATCCTGCGCCGGCCCGGCACGCTGTATTCGGCGCTGACGCCGAACATGAAGGGGTTTGAAGGCGCGATCGAGGCCGGTGCCGACGAGGTGGTGATCTTCGGCGCCGCCAGCGAGGCGTTCTCGCAGAAAAACATCAACTGCTCGATCGCCGAGTCGATCGCGCGCTTTGCGCCGGTGGCCGCCGCAGCGAAGGAAAAGGGCGTACGCCTGCGCGGCAGCATCTCGTGCGCGCTGGGCTGCCCGTACCAGGGCGAGGTGCCGGTGCACGCGGTGGTCGACGTGGTGCGCCGCATGCGCGAACTGGGCTGCGACGAGATCGACATTGCCGACACCATCGGCGTGGGCACCCCCGTGCGCGTGCAGGAAGTGATGCGCGCCGCGGCGGCGGAGTTTGCGCTGGATCGCCTGTCGGGCCATTTCCACGATACCTACGGGCAGGCGCTGTCAAATATCCTGGCCAGCCTGGAAGTGGGCATCTCGATCTTCCATGCGTCGGTGGCGGGGCTGGGCGGCTGCCCGTACGCCAAGGGTGCTACCGGCAACGTGGCGACCGAGGACGTGCTGTACATGCTGCACGGCATGGGCATCCACACCGGCATCGACCTGGAAGCGGTGGTGCGCACCGGCGACTATATCTCGCAGGCAATCGGCCGCGCCAACAGCTCGCGCGTGGGCCGTGCCTTGCTGACCAAGTGGGCCGCCGCCAGCGATGCGGCGCCCGCCTGCGCGTAAGTGCGGATCAAGCGCGGGCCACAGGACAAGGAGAAGAACGCATGACGGCGAATGACGAAGCGCTGCCTGAGTCCGCGCAGCGCGTGGCGGAGCTGCTGGCCGAGCTTGGCCATGACCGGCCCGTGGTGATGCTGCCGGCCACCGGCAAGACCTCGGCCGAGGCCGCGGCCGGCCTGGGCTGCAGCGTCGCGGAGATCGCCAAGTCCATCATCTTCCGGCGCGTCGCCGACGATGCGCCGGTGCTGGTGATTGCCAGCGGCAGCAACCGCGTCGACGAGGCCAAGGTGGCCGCGCGCGTGGGCGCGCTGGGCAAGGCCGACGCGCGCTTCGTGCGCGAGAAGACCGGCTATGCCATCGGCGGCGTCTGCCCGATCGGCCATGCGGTGGCGCCAGTGATGCTGCTGGACCAGGACCTGTTCCGCCATGACAGCCTGTGGGCCGCGGCGGGGCATCCCCATGCGGTATTCAACCTGACGCCGCACCAGTTGCAGCAGATGACGGGCGCTGAAGTGGCCGACGTCGCGGCAGGCTCCGTGGCATGAGTCCCGACCTGCGCCCCGGCCTGACCTTCAGCTGGCAATACACGGTGCCGCCCAAGGCCACCGTGCCGCGACTGTACGACGATATCCCGGGCTGCCCCGAGATGCCCGACGTGCTGGCCACCGGCTATATGGTCGGCATCATGGAGTGTGCCTGCCTGCAGATGCTGCACGAGCACCTGGACTGGCCGCGCGAGCAGTCGCTCGGCACGCTGGTCAGCTTCTCGCACCTGGCGCCGACGCCGCCGGGCATGACGGTGACGGTCAAGGGAGAACTGGTGGCCGTGGACGGGCGCCGCCTGCGCTTCCAGCTGAGCGCCTGGGACGGCGAGGACAAGATCTCAGAGGGCGTGCATGAGCGCCACCTGATCGACACCGGCCGCTTCAACCAGAAAGTGGCGGCCAAGGCCGCGCGCGCGGCGGGCTGAGTGGCGAGCGAGCGCAGCACCATGGCCTCCACGCCCCCCACACCCATCACGCCTGCCTTGCTGGCCGCGGAACTGGCCGCGCAGGCCGAAACCGCGCGGCAAGCCTCGCCGGTGCCGTCGCCATGCCGCAACATCTGCCGCATGGACCCCGCCAGCGGCTATTGCGAGGGCTGCCTGCGCACCATCGAAGAGATTGCCGGCTGGTCGTGCGCCGGCGACGAAGACAAGCGCCGCATCTGGGCGCAACTGCCACAGCGCGCCGCGTGGCTGGCAGGCGAGGAGGCATCCCCTTGAGCGAACGCCCGCTCCCGCAGTTGCCGGCCACCATGCGCGTGTTCGAGCGCGGCTGGCTGTCGGCCAACAATATCCTGTTCATGGAGGGCGACGATACGGTGCTGGTCGATACCGGCTACGCCACCCACGCGCCGCAGACGGTGGCGCTGGTGGCGGCGGCCTTGCAGGGCCGGCCGCTCGCACGCGTGATCAATACCCATCTCCACTCCGACCACTGCGGCGGCAATGCCGCGCTGCAGGCACGCTGGCAGCCGCGCACCGCGATCCCCGCGGCAGAGGCTGCAGCCGTTGCCGCATGGGATACGGAAGCGCTCAGCTACGACGCCACCGGCCAGCAGTGCGACCGCTTCACTTTCGACAGCGTGCTGAGCGACGGCGACACGCTGCGCCTGGGTGGCATCGACTGGCAAGTCGTGGCCGCCCCCGGCCATGACCCGCACGCGGTGATGCTGTTCGCGCCGGCCGTGCGCATCCTGGTTTCCGGCGATGCGCTGTGGGAAAACGGCTTCGGCGTGATCTTCCCCGAGCTGGATGGCGAGAGCGGCTTTGCCGAGCAGGCGGCGGTGCTGGAACGCATCGCCCGGCTCGGCGCGCGGCTGGTGATCCCGGGCCATGGCCGGATGTTTACCGACGTGGCGGCGGCGGTCGACCGCGCGCAAGGGCGCCTGGCCTACCTGAGCGCCGACCCGGCGCGCAATGCCAGCCACGCGGTCAAGGTGCTGGTGAAGTTCAAGCTGCTGGAGCAGCAGCGCATGGCCCAGGACGCGCTGGTGGCATGGATGGAAGCGGCGCCGCTGATGGTGCGCATCCGCCAGCGGTTCATGCCGGGGCTGGAGATGGCCGAGATCTGCGCGCAGACGGTGCGCGCGCTGGCGGGGGTGAAGGCGCTGGCGTTGGAGGGGGAGTGGGTGGTGAATCGGGATTGATTCACCACGCCTGCCGGCACCGCTCAGAACGACGTCCTGAACCCCACCTTCACACTGCGCCCGGCCAGCGGCGCGATATCACGCAGGATCGACGCCGAGTTGCGCGCATCCTGATTGGTCAGGTTGTCGCCGCGCAGGTACACCAGCGTCTGCGTGCCCGACACCTTGAACTTGTAGGTCAGCGCCAGGCTCAGCAGCGTATAGGCATCGGTCGGCGTGTCGTTGGTTGGCACGCGGGTCTGCCTGGCGGCGTAGGTCACATCCACGCGCGCGCCCCACGGGCCCGCGCCATACACCAATGCGCCACCCAGGCGCAGCGGGGCCAGGCGCGGCAGCGGTTCGCCGGTATTGCGGTTCTCGCCGCGCACGTAGTCGGCGCGCGCCTCGAAATCCAGCGTGTCGCTGGTGGTCAGCATCTTCTGCAGCAGCCGCGTCTTGCCTTCTGCCTCGAAGCCGTAGAGCGTGGCCGGCACACCCAGGTACTGGAACTCCGGCAGCGCATCCGGGCTGCCGGTGGCGACCACGTCGCCCGCCTCGTCGCGCGCGCGGCCGGTGGCGCTCAGCGCCAGGTAGTTGGCAAAGCGGCTGTAGTAGCCTGACACGCCGGCGCTGTGCGCCCCGGACTTGAAGCGCACGCCCAGGTCGACAGACGTGGCCCGTTCCTTGTTGGCATTGGGGTCGCCCAGCTCCCAGCTGCCGGTGGCCACGTGGGGGCCGTTGGCATACAGCTCGTAGAAGGTCGGCGCGCGCTCGGTGTACGACAGGTTGCTGGTCAGCGACCACAGCGGGTTGACCTTGTAGAGCAGGCCGGCCGACGCGCTGGTGGCGTTGAAGCTGCGGTTGGCATCGGTAAAGCGGTCGTTGCCGTTGGCGCTGGCCTTGATGCTGCTGTGGTCCAGGCGCCCGCCCAGGTTCAGCTTGAGGTCGCCGGAAGCGGTCAGCGGCAGTTCCTCGAACACGAACAGCGCCGCGTTATCCGTATTGGTGCTGGGCACGAACGCCTCTTCACCCAGCGCCGAGAAGTCGGTATGGCCGAACTGCGTGCCGATCACGCCCGTCATGTTGCCGATCCTGGCGTGCCTGGCCTCGAAGCGCGCATCCCAGCCCCGGTTCTTGAAGATCGTGCCGGTCTCGCCACCCTCGATTTCCTTGTGCTCGTAGTCGGTGTAGCTGAACTTGCCCTTGACCGATTCGAGCCAGCCGGCGGTGCTGCCGGCCAGGTTGCGCGCCTCGCCTTCCAGCGCAAGGCGGTCCTGCCGCATCTTCAGCCGTACGTCGTCCTCGGCGGGCGTGCCGTACTCATTGCGGTAGGCGCTGTAGTTGGCGCCGACGAAGCCATCGGCCCAGGTGTAGGAGCCGCCCATCGCGCCGCCTTCCTGCTGCGCGCTGGTGTTGGGCAGGCGGCCATAGGCTTCGGTCTCGCCTTCGGGCAGCGGATTGGCGGCGCGCAGGCGGTCGCTGCGGGCGTAGCCGGGGATGCGCAGGTCGCTGGTCTTGCGCGCGAAGGCGTCGGCGTGGACGGCGAACTTGCCGTTGCCAGCCTCGATCAGCGCGCTGGCGTTGCGCGCCTGGTCGCCGCCAGCGGTGGCGCTGGCATCGACCGCGCCGCCGATGCCTTCGATCGGCTCCTTCGGAATCCGGTTGTCGATCACGTTGACCACGCCGCCGATGGCGTTGCCGCCGTACATCAGCGCCGCCGGGCCGCGCACGACCTCGATGCGCTCGGCCACGAGCGGGTCCACCGGCACTGCGTGGTCGTAGGACAGCGTAGAGGCGTCGACCGTGGTGCCGCCGTTCTGCAGCACCTTGATGCGGTCGCCGTCCAGGCCGCGGATCACCGGCCGGCTGGCATTGGGGCCGAAGTAGGTGGACGAAACCCCGGGCAGCTTGTCGAGCGTGTCGCCCAGCGTGCTGCCCTGGCGCACGGCCAGGGCGTCGCCGCCGAGCGTCGATACTGGCGCCACCATGTCGTTGAGGTCGCTGCCGAGCGGGTTGGCGGTGACGACGACCTCGCGCAGCGTGGCGCCGGCTGGGGCGGTGGTGGCCGTGGCCGGTGCGCTATCGGCGGCGGGTGCCGTGGCGGCCTGTGCCAGCGCGGCGGGCGCCATGAAGGCGGTGGCCATGGTGGTGGTGAGAGAAGCGGCAAGGGCCGCCAGCAGGGTCAGGCGCGGTGCGCTGGTTGGTACGGTGTAAAGATTCTTCGACATGGCGCGCGGAGCGAGGCAATGGCAATCGGCCCGGCTGGCACAGCAGCGGCCCGGCACGGCGCCGGCCACCCGCGATGGGCGTGGCCGCGCAGCCGGAATGGGCAGGCGTTCAGCTCGGAATTGGTCAGGCACGGGTGCGCGGCGCGGGCCGCGTCCCGGATCAGGCGAGGGCGATGGCCGGCGCCGGCGGCGCGCGCGATTGGAAGGGGTGGGCAGCGGGCAGGTCGGGCCAGCGCCAGGCCAGGTTGGCCGGCTTGACCGGTTTGCCAAAGGCAAGCTGCGGCAGCGGCAGCTTGCCGCACAGGGTGTCGGCAACCGTCGCGCCATCGAACAGCACGCACGAGTGGCCGCTGAATGTCTGCGCCAGCGGATGCGGCTCGGGGTCGTTGGCCGAGGCGGCGCCGGCCGTCGTCACGGAGGCCGACGGCGCGAGCAGGCCGCCATGCACGATGCGGTGGGTCAGCCCGGCGTGCTGCGCCAGCAGCAGGCATAACGCCAGCCACAGCGCGGACCAGAGGCCCGGGCCGTGCGCGCGCAGGCGGGCGAACCAGTCAGTGCGCATGCGGAGGGCCGGCGTGGTTGCCGTGGTGGTGGTCGGGATCGCCGCAGCCGCAATCATGGGCATCGCCATGGCCGTGGCCATGGTCATGATCGTGGTCGTCGTCGAAGTCGTCGACCCAGCCGGGGAAGGGATCCGCGTAGGCCGCCCAGGCTTGTGCGCCCGCGGCCATCTCGGCATCGGTCAGCAGGCAGGCGTCGAGCCGGGCCTGCAGCGCCGCATGGTCCAGGTCCAGGCCGGTGAGCACCAGTTCCTGGCGGCGGTCGCCGAAGGCTGCCGGGGTGCCGTCGACCTGCATGTCGGCTTCGACTTCGGCGCGTTCGGCGGTGTCGGCCGGCCATTCGGCCGGATCCAGCGCGGCCCACCAGGCGCCGGCGCCGCCGTGGCGGCAGACGCCGCCGGACTGGTTCCAGTCGCCCGCGGTATCCATGCGACTGGCCAGCCAGAACAAGCCCCTGGAGCGCAGCACGCTGCCGTGCTCGCGCAGCCATTCGGTATGGATCAGGTCGGCGAAGCGTTGCGGGTGGAACGGGCGGCGGCGGCGGTAGACCAGCGTGGAGACGCCGCTGGCGTCGGCAGCCGGCACCTCGCCGCGCAGCGCGGCAAGCCAGCCCGCGGCGTCCGCGGCGGCTTCGAAGTCGAAGCGGCCGGTGCCTTGCACGCGCTCGGGCGGCACCTTGCCGAAGCTGGCTTCGACAATGTCGGCACGCGGGTTCAGCGCCTGCAGCACGGCGTGCAGCCGTGCCAGTTCAGCGGCGCTGGCGAGGTCGGCCTTGTTCAGCACGATCACGTCGCAGCACTCGACCTGCGCCACCAGCACTTCGGCCACGGTCCGGTCATCGTCCGTGGCCTGCGCCAGCCCGCGGTCGGCCAGGAACGCGGCCTCGTTGAGGTCGCGCAGGAAGGTGGCGGCATCGAGCACCGTCACCAGGGTGTCGGGTTGTACCGCCGCGTCTGGCCCGGCGCCATGCTCGGCCTCGAACAGGAAGCCTTCGGCAATCGCGAGCGGCTCGTCTACGCCGTCGGCTTCCATCAGCAGCGCGTCAAAGCGGCCCCCGGCGGCAAGCCGGGCGGCTTCGCCGAGCATTGCGTCGCCCGCGGGCAGCACCGTGGCCTCGCAGCCGGGCGGCAGCGGCGCCAGCGCCTGCCCGTCCTGCGGCCCGCAGACCATCACGGCCATGCGCCGGCCCGCGCTGTGCGCAAGCAGGTGGTTCAGCAGCGTGGTCTTGCCGGCGCCGGGGAAGCCGGACAGCACAGTGACGGGCAGGCGATCAGCCATGGCAGGTGTGGTGGAAGTGACGACAGGAAGTGACGACGGACTGCGCAGCCCAGGCGCTGACCGCGTTATTGCAACAAGGTTGCGAATTTACCAGAAAGGCCGGTGCCGCAACAGCCGGACGATTCTCAATAGTAGGCCGTGGCGACGGCACGGCAAAGCAGTCGCGGCCTGTCGCGGCGCCGGCGGCGGCGCCAAAGCAAACGGCCCGGGTAACCGGGCCGTCACGCTACGCCTGCTGCACCGGCCGTACCGGTGCGCGGCGTATCAGTCGCCGAACAGCTTCTGGCGCAGTTCGCGGCGTTGCTGCGCTTCCAGCGACAGCGTGGCCGTGGGACGGGCCAGCAGGCGCGGCACGCCGATCGGCTCGCCGGTTTCCTCGCACCAGCCGTAGTCGCCGGACTCGATGCGCTGCAGCGACTGCTCCACCTTCTTCAGCAGCTTGCGCTCGCGGTCGCGCGTGCGCAGTTCCAGCGCATGCTCTTCCTCGATGGTGGCACGGTCGGCCGGATCCGGCACGATGACCGTTTCGCGCAGGTGTTCCGTGGTCTGGTCAGCGTTCTTCAGGATTTCGTCGCGCAGCTGCTCAAGACGGTGCTTGAAGAAGGCGAGCTGCGCTTCGTTCATGTAATCCTTGTCGCTCATCTTCAGGATTTCAGCTTCAGTCAGAAGTTTGTTGCTGCTCATGGTTGCTGCTGATTCTCTTGTTGATGCGGCCGGCGGCGTCTGGGTCCGCTCGGGTGCGCTGTCCGCGCGCTTGCGCGCCACGGCTGTTTCACTCTGGCTGGCTGCAGTCTTGCTGCTTCGCGGGCCTCCCTTCGTTGCGCCCGCTTCGGCGTTCGCCGTACTGCCGCGGGGAGCGGGCGCGGCCTTCACAGGCTGCGCCTTGAGCGTCTCTGCCGCGGCACTACCTGTCTTGCTGCGGCTTTCTTTCGTCTTCGTTGCGGCTGTCATGGGGACACCTCTCTCTCGCGTCAGTCAGTGACGGCGCGCGTCGGGGCACCCCAGGCGGAAAAAAGGCGGTCTCCGCACGAAGCACTGCGACCGCACCTGCCGGCGGCCTGCCTCATGCTGACGACAACCGCCGCCCTGCAAGTCCACCAGATCCGATGGACCAAATGCCGGCAGCGGGAAAAAGGTGCGCCACCGGTATCAAATCCGGCCTATTGTACTTGAACAAATTTCTCCGAGATACCGGGAAAACCGGCTGGCGCTTCGGTATTTCCCCGGTACCCCGAACGGGGGGCAGCCGCGCAGCGGTGTCTGGAGGGGGCGTCGCCGATGGGGCGACTGGTGCACTCAGGCCAGGCAGTTCTCCAGGCCCTTGAGGATGGCGTCGCGGGGCAGGTCCACGCCGATGAACACCATGCGCGTGCCCGGGGTCTCTTCATCCCACTTGGCGCCGATGTCGCTGCCCATCAGCTGGTGGACCCCCTGGAACACCACTTTGCGGTCCACACCGTCCATATATAGTACGCCCTTGTAGCGCAGCAGTTTTTCCCCGTACACGGCCAGGATGCCGGACAGGAATTCCTCCAGCTTGCCGTAGTGGAAGGGCTTGTCGCTGCGGAAGACGAACGACGCGATGCGGTCGGTATGGTGGTGGTGATGGTGATGGTCGTGCGCGTGGCCATGCCCGTGCGCATGGTCGTGCCCGTGATCATGGCCGCAGTCGTCGCCACAATGCTCGCCGTGCTCATGGTCATGATCGTGCTCATGGTCGCCGGCGCGCAGGAATTCCGGGTCGATCTCCAGCTTGGCGTTCAGGTTGAAGCCGCGCAGGTCGAAGATGGTGTCGATCGGCGCCTCGCCGAAGTTGACCAGGCGGATCGGCGCGCGCGGGTTCATGTGCAACAGGCGGTGGCGCAGTTCCGCCACGTCGGCCCCTGTCACCAGGTCGGACTTGGTGATGAAGATGGCGTCGGCAAAGCCAACCTGGCGCTGCGCCTCTTCCTGCTGGTCCAGCTGCAGGTGGGCGTGCTTGGCGTCGACCAGCGTGATCACCGCGTCGAGCAGGTAGCGCGAGGCAATTTCCTCGTCCATGAAGAAGGTCTGCGCCACCGGGCCCGGGTTGGCCACGCCGGTGGTCTCGATCACCACGCGGTCGAAGTCGATCTCGCCGGCGTCGCGTCGCGTCAGCAGTGTCGACAGCGCCTGCACCAGGTCGCCGCGGATGGTGCAGCAGATGCAGCCGTTGCTCATCTGCACGATCTGCTCGCGGCCGTCCTGCACCAGGATCTCGTTGTCGATGTTCTCTTCGCCGAACTCGTTCTCGATGACGGCAATCTTCATGCCGTGCTGCTCGTTCAGGATGCGCTTGAGCAGGGTGGTCTTGCCGCTGCCGAGAAAGCCGGTCAGGATCGTGACCGGGGTCAGTTTGGACATTGTTGTTCTCCGGGTATTAGAGATTGCCGTTCAGTGCGAAGCGCCGCCAGGCGAGGCGGGCGCACGCTTGCCGCACTCGGCGCAGATGCCGTTCACGGTCAGTTCGACATGTTCGATGGCAAAGCCGCTGGGCACGCGCGGCGCGGCCGGCTGCACCGGTGCGCTGGCATCGTCCAGGCAGAAGGTGCGGTCGCAGCGGGTGCAGTGGAAATGGCTGTGCTGGCGGTGCTCCTGCGCGCGCGCGGCCTCGTGCTCGACCAGGCTGAAGCGGAACACCCGGTCGTTGCCGGCACGCTTCTGCGCCACGCCCTGTTCCACCAGCCAGTCCAGCACGCGGTAGACGGTGACGCGGTCGATGGTCTCGCCCGGTTCGGCCAGGCGGTCGATCACGGCCTGGTGCGTCAGCGCCTCATCGCTGCCGATCAGGCAGGCCAGGATGCACAGCCGCGGCTGGGTCACGCGCGCGCCCAGCTGACGCAGGCGCTCGTGGGCGGCTTCCAGGGACGCAGGGGTGGGGAGCGCCGGTTCCGGCACAGCGGCCGGCCGGTCCGGACTGGGACGGGTCATGGGCGGATTTAACCATAGGCCCCCGGTTGATGCAATTCAGTTGCGTCAGCGGGCCGAATGGCGAAGCCGGCGCAGCCACGCCGACGGGGAGTTTTGCGCCTATGATCGGCACAGGACGACCCATAAGCCCCAGAGCGGAGACGACCCATGCTGAATGACGCCAGCGCGCTGCTGTTCCCGAACTTCGAGCCCTTCCGGCAGCGTGTCGGCGAGGTCGAAATCGCCGGCGTGCGGGGCGGTTCGGGGCCGCCGCTGCTGCTGTTGCACGGGCACCCGCAGAGCCACCTGATCTGGCACCGGGTGGCGCCGGTGCTGGCCGATCACTTCACGGTGTTCGCCACCGACCTGCGCGGCTACGGCAGCAGCTCGGCCCCGCCCGGCAATGCCGGCCACGAGCAATACAGCAAGCGCACCATGGCGCAGGACCAGGTGTCGCTGATGGCGGCATTGGGTTTCGAGCGCTTTGCGCTGTGCGGCCACGACCGCGGTGCCCGCGTCTCGCACCGGCTGTGCATGGACCATCCGGAGGCGGTCAGCCGCGCCATGCTGCTGGACATCGCGCCCACGCTGGCGATGTACGAGCGCACCAGCATGGCCTTTGCCGCCGCCTACTGGCACTGGTTCTTCCTGATCCAGCCGGCGCCGTTCCCCGAGACGCTGATCAACGCCGAGCCCGATTTCTACATCCAGAAGCTGATGGGCCTGCGCCACGCGGGCCTGACGCCTTTCGCCCCTGACGCCATGGCTGCCTACACCGCGGCGATGCGCGACCCGGCGCGCGTGCATGCCATGTGCGAGGACTACCGCGCCGCCGCCACCATCGACCTGGAGCACGACCGTGCCGACCGCGAGGCCGGGCGCCGGCTGGCGCTGCCGCTGCGCGTGCTGTGGGGCGAACACGGCGTGGTGGCGCGCTGTTTCGAGCCGCTGGCGCTGTGGCAGGAGGTGGCCACCGACATCAGCGGCCAGGCGCTGCCGTGCGGGCACTACATCCCGGAAGAGGCCGCCGAACCGCTGCTTGAGGAAATGCTCGGTTTCTTCCGTTAGGCCGCATCGGCTGTCACAAACGCACGCCTTTGCAGCCGATCTCTGCCATATCTTCCCCGTTTCCCGCCATATGCGGCTGATTGCAGGCGGGTTAGCCCCTATACCTGCATATTGTCTGGAGTTGCTAACATCAAGGCCCGCCCTTGCCGTTTACGGCAGGGCAGCCGAGCCAGCCGGCATGGTCCAAGAGCGCGGCCACAGCGACCGCGCCAGATGCGCCCCCCGCACAAGCAGGGGCCGGGCCGGCGGCAACGCATTGCAAGACGGGTATTAAAGGGAACCAGGAGAAGAGAGCATGAAACGAGTGGTAAAGATGGTCGCGGGAGCGCTGGCAGTCAGTGCGATGGGTGTGGCGACGGGCGCGTACGCCCAGGAATTCCCGGGCGGCAAGCCGGTGTCGGCAGTGGTGCCGTTCTCTGCGGGCGGCCCGACCGACAAGGTCTCGCGCGAACTGACCGCGATCATGTCCAAGCACCTGGGCACGACCATCGTGATCGAAAACCTGGGCGGCGCCGGCGGCACCATCGGCGCCAAGAAGGTGGCCCAGGCCAAGAACGACGGCCACACCGTGCTGATCCACCATATCGGCATGGCCACGGCCCCGGCGCTGTACCGCAACCTGGGCTTCGATCCGCTCAAGGACTTCGAGATGATCGGCGAAATCGCCGACGTGCCGATGATCCTGGTCGGCAACAAGCAGCTGCCGCCGAACACCTTCAAGGACCTGCTGCCGTACATCAGGGCCAACGCCGGCAAGCTGTCGCTGGCCAATGCCGGCATCGGCTCGGCCTCGCACCTGTGCGGCTTGCTGTTCCAGAGCGCGATCCAGACCGAGCTGACCACCGTGCCGTACAAGGGCGCCGCGCCGGCACTGACCGATATCCTGGGCGGCCAGGTCAACCTGCTGTGCGACCAGACCACCAATCTTGCCGGCCATCTCAAGGCCCACTCGGTCAAGCCGTACGCGGCCATGCAGGCACGCCGCGTGGAAGCGTTCAAGGATGTCCCGACCGCGGCCGAGCAGGGCCTGCCGGGCGTGGAAGTGAAGGTCTGGCACGCCATGTACGCGCCCAAGGGCACGCCCAAGCCGGTGATCGACAAGCTGTCGGCGGCGCTGCAGAAGGCCGTGGCCGACCCGGCCTTCCGCGCCAAGATGGCTGAGCTCGGTGCCGAGGCGGTGCCGGCCCAGCGCGCCACGCCGGATTCGCTGCGCAACTACCTGACCGCTGAAATCAACAAGTGGACGCCGGTGATCAAGAAGGCCGGCGTATATGCCGATTGATCAGGTAGCGTGATGCATAAGGCGCGCGGGCCCTGGCCTGCGCGTTGCTGGACAAGGGCCATGCGGCAGCGCATGGCCCTTTTTGCTTTCTGGCGGGACGTCCGGCAGCCTGCCGGCAGGCATCCTATATTGGGTCAGACCGGGCTGCGCTTTCCGGAGCACGCGACAGGCCTTGAAACCGGCCAGGGGCGTCGCCAACTACGGTCCTGACATATTCACGGAAGCCACCATGGAACAGTATCACGGCACTACCATCGTCAGCGTCCGCCGCGGCAATCAGGTCGCACTTGGCGGTGATGGTCAGGTCACGCTCGGCAATATCGTGATGAAGGGCACCGCGCGCAAGGTGCGCCGCATCTACAACGGCAAGGTCCTGGTCGGGTTTGCCGGCAGCACCGCCGACGCCTTCTCGCTGCTGGACCGCTTCGAGGCCAAGCTGGAAAAATACCAGGGCAACCTGACCCGCGCCGCGGTCGACCTGGCCAAGGACTGGCGTTCGGACCGCGCCCTGCGCCGGCTGGAAGCCATGCTGATCACCGCCGACCGCGACACCACGCTGGTCATCACCGGCAACGGCGACGTGCTGGACCCCGAAGGCGGCATCGCCGCGATCGGCTCGGGCGGCGCGTATGCGCAGTCGGCCGCCAAGGCGCTGATGGACAACACCGAACTGCCTCCGAAGGACGTGGTCGAGAAGGCGCTGACCATTGCCGGCGAGCTCTGCATCTACACCAACACCAACTTCGTCATCGAGACGCTGGAATAAGCGAAGGCCGGCCCCAGCCAGCCCTGCGGCCTGCCAGTCTGCCGCGCCCTACTGAACGGATACCATGTCGCACACCATGACCCCGTCGGAAATCGTTTCCGAACTCGACAAGCACATCATCGGCCAGAACAAGGCCAAGAAGGCCGTGGCGGTGGCGCTGCGCAACCGCTGGCGCCGCCAGCAGGTGGCCGAGCCCCTGCGCCAGGAAATCACGCCCAAGAACATCCTGATGATCGGCCCGACCGGCGTGGGCAAGACCGAGATCGCGCGCCGCCTCGCCAAGCTGGCCGACGCGCCCTTCATCAAGATCGAAGCCACCAAGTTCACCGAGGTGGGCTACGTCGGCCGCGACGTCGACACCATCGTGCGCGACCTGGCCGAGATGGCAATCAAGCAGACGCGCGAGTCCGAGATGAAGAAAGTGCGCACCAAGGCCGAGGACGCGGCCGAGGACCGCCTGCTCGACGTGCTGCTGCCGCCGCCGCGCGACATCGGCTTTTCGCAGCCGGAAGAAAAGGATTCCAACACGCGCCAGGTGTTCCGCAAGAAGCTGCGCGAAGGCTCGCTTGACGACAAGGAAATCGAGCTGGAACTCTCCGCCGGCATGCCGAGCATGGACATCATGGGCCCGCCGGGCATGGAAGACATGACCGAGCAGATCCGCACCATGTTTGCCGGGCTGGGCCAGGGCAAGAAGGCGCGCCGCAAGATGAAGGTCAAGGAGGCCTTCAAGCTGCTGATCGACGAAGAGGCCGCCAAGCTGGTCAATGACGAGGAGCTCAAGCACAAGGCCATCGCCAATGTCGAGCAGAACGGCATCGTGTTCCTGGACGAGATCGACAAGATCGCCAGCCGCAGCGAGATCGGCGGCGGCGAGGTGTCGCGCCAGGGCGTGCAGCGCGACCTGCTGCCGCTGGTGGAAGGCACCACGGTGAGCACCAAGTACGGCATGATCAAGACGGACCACATCCTGTTCATTGCCTCGGGTGCGTTCCACCTGTCCAAGCCGAGCGACCTGATTCCCGAGCTGCAGGGCCGCTTCCCGATCCGGGTCGAGCTGGATTCCCTGTCCGTGCAGGACTTCGAGGCCATCCTGACGCAGACCGATGCCAGCCTGACCAAGCAGTACCAGGCGCTGCTGAACACCGAAGAGGTCAGCCTGGTGTTCGCGCCGGACGGCATCCGCCGGCTGGCCGAGATCGCCTTCTCGGTCAACGAGAAGGTCGAGAACATCGGCGCGCGGCGCCTGTACACGGTGATGGAGCGGCTGCTGGAGGACCTGTCTTTCCACGCCACCAGGTCGTCGGGCGAGACTGTGACGATCGATGCGGCCTATGTTGACGAGCGCCTCGGCGACCTCGCCGGCAATGAGGACCTGTCGCGCTACGTGCTGTAAATCAGCGCGGCCACGATGCCAGGGCGCACTACGGTGCGCCCGTTTTTTTGCATGACGTCTTGTACGACGCGGCGGCCGGCGCTGACCCGGCCTGGCGATCACATGCACGCTGCGTGCAGGAATCGGATTTCAATGTCCATGCGTTTCCACCTGCCACACCCCGGTAACCATCGTAAGCATTGGTAAGCCCGCTGGCGCGCCAATGCCGGCCGATGCGACCCTTGCGCACCTTGACGGTCGATTGACCGGTGCGGGAGCCACCGCATCCCCATCAACTCACTGGCAGGAGAAATCAGATGGTCAACTACAAGACCCGCCGGGTGGTGCTCGCCACGGGTGGCCTGCTGGCCGCACTGGCCGCGGCGACCGCGTTCCTGTGTGTGCGTCCGGCGATTCCGGCTGCCGAAGCGGCGCAATCGGGCACGATCGGTGCGGCCCCTGCCGCGGCGGCGGCGCTGGCGCTGGACTCAGGCGCGCTGTTCACGCTGGCGGACCGCCATGCCGGCGACGCCATGCGCATTGCACAACGCAGCACGCCACAGGACAGTGCCGACGGCCTGGACTGGGACTATGTCCAGCTGCGCCTGTAACCCGGATGGCGCTTGCCATCGGGCATATAAAAGGCCGCGCCTGGGCGCGGCCTTTTAGCTTGTTGCCGTGGCAATTACCGCGACACCGGCCGCTTGCCCAGCTTGCGCTGCAAAGTGCGCCGGTGCATGTTCAGCGCCCGTGCCGTGGCGGAGATATTGCCGTCATGCTCGGCCAGCACGCGCTGGATATGCTCCCACTCAAGCCGCGCCACCGACAGCGGCACCGGTTCTTCCAGCGCGGCCTGCGCCGCATCTTCGGACACGCCCGCCATCAGCGCGGTCAGGATCGAATCGACATTGGCCGGCTTGGCCAGGTATTCGTCCGCGCCTTGCTTGACCGCCGCCACCGCGGTGGCGATGCTGGCGTAGCCGGTCAGGATCAGGATGCGTGCGTCCGGCAATGCCTGGCGCAGCGGCGACACCAGCTGCAGCCCCGATTCGGCGGGCACGGTGCTGCCGGCATCCGGCGGCGGCTCCAGGTGCAGGTCCAGCGTGACATAGGCAAACTCGATGCGTGATGCAAGCGCCAGTGCGGTGCGGCTGTCGTGCGCCACCTGCACGGCATAGCCGCGTCGCGTGAGCGCGCGTGCCAGGGTGCCGGCAAAGACTTCGTCGTCGTCAATGACCAGGAAGGGCGTGCCAGCCGGTGCGGTGGCTTCGGGTACCGGGGTGAGGGTGTCGGTCATGGAATTCGTGGTGCCGTGGCGGCGGTGGCAGCGGGTGCGGAAAGGGTGGAGAGCGCGGGCAGGCGCAGTTCGGCAACGGTGCCGCCGCCGGCGCGGTCATGCCAGGCCAGCTCGCCGCCCATCTGCCGGGCGGCGCTTTGCGCCAGGTACAGGCCGATGCCCTGGCCGCCGTGCTGGCTGGCCACCGGGGTTTCGCCCAGTTGGCCGCGCAGCATCTCGGGAATGCCGTCGCCGTGGTCGGCGATGCGGAACGACAGCCACGGCGCGGTATTGCCGGGCGCCATGGCGATCTGCAGCTGGAGCGGCTCCTGGCTGCGGCTCGCGGCTTGCTGGCTGCGCGCGGCGTTGTCCAGCAGGATGGTCAGGATCTGGCCCACGCGCGCGGTTTCCACCGCCTGCGCGCCGGCGCCCGGCGTGGCACTGGCCTGCAGGCTGGCGTTGGGGTGGCGCAGCTGCCAGCGCTCGGCAAAGGCCGGCAGCCAGCCGTCGATGCGCTGCGGCGCCAGCGTGGCCGGGTCTTCGCGCAGGCGCGCGAGCGTTGTGCGGCACAGCGCCAGCTGCTGTTCCATGGTCTGCAGGTCGGGCAGGTAACCGTTGATGGCGGAGGTGCCGCGGCCCGCGTCAGAGGCATCGGCACGCAGCTCGCCGGCGATGACCGCCAGCGTGGCCAGCGGCGTGCCGATCTCATGCGCGACCGCGGCGGCCTGGCCGTTCAGGTCTTCCACGCGCGCCTCGCGCAGCAACTGCTCGCGCGCCAGGTTCAGCTGCGCCTCGCGCTGGCGCAGCACGCCGGACAGGCGCGCCACGAACAGCGCGATCATCACCGCGCTGGCGACGAAGTTCAGCCACATGCCGGCCAGGTGGTAGTTCACCGCGTTGTCCGGGTTGTGCAGGTCCAGCGGCACATATTCGAACAGCAGCAGCGTGTAGCAGGCGAGCGCGTACAGCGCCAGCGCGATCACCTGGCGCCACGGCAGGATGGCGGCAGCAATGGCCAGCCCCGGCAGGTAGAACGAGACAAAGGGGTTGGTCGCGCCGCCGGTGTAGAACAGGATCGCCGACAGCGCGGTCAGGTCCACCAGCAGCTGGCCCATCAGTTCGGCCTCGCCGGGGGCGCTGTTGCGCCGCGTGTGCTGGCGCAGGCGCAGGCCTGTCAGCAGGTTGAACAGCGCCTGCAGGCCGAACACCACCAGCAGCGGCCCGTAGGGCAGGCGGATGCCGGCGATGGGCTCGCAGCTCAGCACGGTCAGCGCCTGTCCCGCCAGCAATGCCCAGCGCAGCCAGAACAGCCGGCGCAGCGTCACCTGGCCGTGGCGGGCGGAGGAGCCCGCCGGCAGTGGCGACAGGAAGGGGAGGTCGGGCAAGCGGGTCACGGCTGCGGCGGTGGTCATGGCGCGAGTGTATCAATGCGGCCGCGGGGCACCGGTGCGTGCGACACCTTGCCGCATTGGCGCCGCGCCGGGCGGGGTGCCAGACTAGCCGGCTGTGCGCCGCAAGGCGTGGCTGCCTGGGGCATGCACGGGCGGGCATCGCCATGGTCTAATGTCTGCTTTCAGGAGAGCCTTTCATGCAAGCCAAATTCCGCTCGGCCACGCTGGCCGCATCGGTTGCCCTCGCAGCCGCGCTGGCGTCCGGCGCCGCGCTGGCCCAGGTCGATGTCAGCAACGCCTGGGTGCGCGGCACGGTGCCGACCCAGACTGCCTCCGGCGCTTTCATGGTGCTGCACGCGCACGACAACGCGAAGCTGGTCGGCGTGTCGTCGCCGGTGGCCGCGGCCGAGCTGCACGAGATGAAGATGGAAGGCAACGTGATGCGCATGCGCCAGGTCAACTCGCTGGACCTGCCCGGGATGCAGAACGTGGAACTGAAGCCGGGCGGCTACCACGTGATGCTGATGGGCCTGAAGTCGCAGCTCAAGGCAGGCGACACCGTGCCCATCACGCTGAAGATCGAGCAGGGCGGCAAGGTGATCGAGCAGAAGGTCACGGCCGAAGTGCGCGACATGGTGCCCGCTGCCGCCGGGGCGAGCGCCGGCCACGGCGAGCACAAGCACTGAGCGCCTGACGGGCCCGGCCTCATCCATCCAGCCATCATGGCCAACAAGCAGCACGGCACCCGGCAGAAGCTGGTCTTTCGCGGGGACACGCGGCCCGCCAGGCCAGCCACCGGCGCCACCCGGCGCCGTGATACCAGGCCGCAGCCGCCTGCGCCGGCTGGCGGCAAGCCCGCCCAGCCCGCAACGCGCCGTCAGCCGCGCAAGCTGATCGGCTCTTCCGATTCCTGACTGGCCGCCGCGGCCAGCACGCGCTCGCGCAACCAGGCGTGGGCGGGATCGGCTTCGGTGCGCTCATGCCAGATCATGCTGAAGGTGAAGTCGTCCAGTGCAAACGGCGGCGCGAACACGGCGTAGCGCGGGTCCTCCTCCAGCGCGGCCAGGCTGCGCCGCGCCGTGGTCAGCACCAGGTTGGTCCCGGCGATCAGCGCCGGCGCCACGCTCCAGTGCGGCACTACGCAGGCGATCTTGCGCCGTCCCCCCAGCTTGGCCACCGCGGTGTCGATCGCGTCCATGCGTTCGCTGTGCGTGGCCACCAACACGTGCGAGCGCGCCAGGTAGGCCACCTGGTCGAGCCGGCCGGTATCGCGCACGGTGGCGGCATCCACCGCGCAGGCATAGCTCTCGCGGAACAACTCCGCGGATTTCACGCCTTCCGGCTGCTGGGTGAACACGCCCAGCGCCATGTCGATTTCGCCATCTGCCACCTGGGCGGTCATGCCTTCGCGGCTGGCCTGCGACACCACCAGGTCGATATTGGGCGCGGCCTTGCGCACCGCGCGCAGCAGCCGCGGCAGCACCACCAGCGCGCCGTAGTCGGACATTGCCAGCCGGAAGCTGCGCCGTGCGGTGGCCGGCTGGAAGCCGCTGGGCCCAAGCAGGATGCGCACCTGCGCCAGCGCCTCGGCCAGCGGGCCGGACAGCTCATGGGCGCGCGCGCTCAGCACCAGGCCGCCCTTGCCGCGCACCAGGATGGGATCGTCGAGCAGCTGCCGCAGCCGCCCGAGCGCGTGGCTGACCGCCGGCTGGCTCAGGTGCAGCCGCAGCGCGGCGCGGGAGATATGGCGCTCGGCCAGCAGTGCTTCGAGCACCACCAGCAGGTTGAGGTCGATTCCGCGTAGGCTATTCATTCGGCGAATAATAAACGTATGAAAGCAGAATTGGAAATTCGCATTGCGATATTTCAAACTGCTGGCATCGCATCTTGCCCTATGGAGCGCGTCATGTCAGGCACCCAGTTGCCGTTTTCCATCCCGGTTTCACTCTGGTTGCCGCTTGGTACGGCCGTGTTGGCCGGCGCAGCGATCCCCTTCCAGGCAGGCGCCAATGCCACCCTCGGGCGCACGCTTGGGCATCCGCTGTCGGCCACGCTGGTGTCGCTGCTGGTCAGCCTGGCGGCGCTGCTGCCCGTGCTGTGGCTGATGCGCGTGCCGCTGCCGGCGCCGTCGGCACTGGCGCGCGCGCCGGGCTGGCTCTGGATCGGCGGGGTGCTGGGGGTGTTCTATATTTCGGCCGCGCTGATGATGGCGCCCAGGCTGGGCGCCGCCGGCTTTATCGCCGCGGTGGTGGCAGGCCAGGTGCTGGCGGCGCTGCTGGTGGACCAGTACGGGCTGGCCGGCTTTGCGGTGCGCGCGCTGACGCCGGCGCGGCTGGCGGGCGCGGCGCTGATCGTGGCGGGGATGCTGGTGATGCAGTGGGGCAGCGCCGCAGGGCCTGGGCCGGCGCCTCAGCCAGCGGCGGCATCAGGTTCCTGAGCCGCTTGCCGGCGCGCTGCCAGGCAGGCCGGACACAGGCAGTGCTGGCCCGGGACGATGCGCCGCGCCGGCAGCAGCGGCTGGCTGGCGCACCAGCACTCGGGCAGCCCCGCAACGTAGCCGCAGACAAAGCCGGCGCCGCAGTGGCTGCAATGTTCGACCGGGCGCAGCTGGCCGGTCAGCACGGCCGAAGCGTCGCTCATGGCTGGCTTCCCGGCGCAGGCGGGAAGTTGGGGATCCGGGCAGGCAAATGGTGGCTGGCGGCGGGCATGATGGTCAAGACTGGGGAACGCTGTGCCGCGGCGCAAGCCAAACGGCTGAGGCGGCGGCACGTTGTTGCGTGGACGGAACGCGTTGGTGCCCCGTGGGGCGCTTGCAGGCCGCTTGCAGGCAATTCGCGCGACCACGTGCGGCCGGTTGACTCGCGCCCCGCGCGGTTTCTTGTAAAATCGGCGCCTGCCATGGCCGGATGGCGCACTTTCGGGCGATCCCCGTCGGTTATCCCTGGCTACGTGGCCGATTAGCCATCATACCTGTTGATTCTCACGGATGTCCCCCATGAACGCCGACAACCCCGGGCCTGCCGCAACCACGGTGGCCGCCATTGCTCCCGCGCTGAAAGCCGAGATCCTCGCCGAGGCCCTGCCGTATATCCGCAAGTTCCACGGCAAGACCATCGTGGTCAAGTACGGCGGCAATGCCATGACCGAAGAGAAGCTCAAGCACGGCTTCGCGCGCGACGTGATCCTGCTGAAGCTGGTCGGCATGAACCCGGTGGTGGTGCACGGCGGCGGTCCGCAGATCGATGAGGCACTGAAGAAGGTCGGCAAGGTCGGCACCTTCGTGCAGGGCATGCGCGTCACCGACGAAGAAACCATGGAAGTGGTCGAGTGGGTGCTGGGCGGTGAAGTCCAGCAGGACATCGTGATGCTGATCAACCAGTATGGCGGCCAGGCGGTGGGCCTGACCGGCAAGGACGGCGGCCTGATCCGCGCCAAGCGCCTGCAGATGCCCGACCGCGAGAACCCGGGCGCCTTCATCGATATCGGCTATGTGGGCGACATCGAGGCGATCAACCCCGCGGTGGTCAAGGCGCTGCAGGACGACGCCTTTATCCCGGTGATCTCGCCGATCGGCTTCTCCGACGACGGCCAGGCCTACAACATCAACGCCGACGTGGTTGCCGGCAAGATGGCCGAGATCCTGAAGGCCGAGAAGCTGGTGATGATGACCAACATCCCGGGCGTGATGGACAAGAAGGGCAACCTGCTGACCGACCTGTCCGCACGCGAGATCGAAGAGCTGTTCGCCGACGGCACGATCTCGGGCGGCATGCTGCCGAAGATCTCGTCGGCGCTGGATGCGGCCAAGAGCGGCGTGCATTCGGTGCACATCATCGACGGCCGCATCGAGCATTCGCTGCTGCTGGAAATCCTGACCGAGCAGGCCTTCGGCACCATGATCCGCTCGCACTGAGCGGACCCTCGGGGCGGTGACGGCAGCGGCCGGCCGCCCCGAACATCCCATCACCCTCCGAGTTGCCCGGCGTGCCTTCCAGTCTTCCTTCTCCGCGCCGTGTCCGCGCTCGCCTCTGCCGCCGCCCCGCGGGCAATACCTCAGGCGACACGGTGTGGCTGTTCGATCTCGACAACACCCTGCACGACGCCTCGCACGCGATCTTCCCGGCCATCAACCGGCTGATGACTGCCTACGTGGCGCGCGTGCTCGGCTGCGACGAGGCCACCGCCAGCCGCGTGCGCGTGGACTACTGGCAGCGCTACGGCGCCACCCTGCTGGGCATGATCCGGCATCACGGCGTGGACCCGGCTGACTTCCTGCGCGCCGCGCACGAGTTCCCGGCGCTGGCCGACATGGTGCGGGTGCGGCGCGGGCTGGCCGCGCACCTGCGGCGCCTGCCGGGGCGCAAGATCCTGGTCACCAATGCGCCGCAGGACTACGCGCGGGCGGTGCTGGAGATCGCCGGCATACGGCATTGCTTCGAGCGCGTGGTGGCAATCGAGCAGATGTGGGTGCATGGCCACCTGCGGCCCAAGCCGGACCGCCGCATGCTGCGCCGGCTACTGGTGCAGGCACGCATCGCGCCGCATCGCGCGGTGCTGGTGGAAGACACCGTGTCGCACCTCAAGCGCTATGCCGGCACCGGCATCCGCACCGCGTGGGTGACGGGCTACCTGCGCACGATCGCGCCATCGCGCCCGCATGAGGTGCCCGCGGTGCGCGACGACGGCAGCCGGCGCGATGCCGCGGTACGCTCGACGCTGGAGGCGGAGGACCGGCGTCATGTCGGCCACGCCGCGCAGGAGCAGTCGGTCACGCTGGTGGCCGCGGAGACCCAGGCACCGCAGGCGCAGCCCGGGCATGTGCCGCGCGTGCGCGCCCGCGTGCCGAACCGGCCGGCCTATGTGGACATAAAAGTACAATCGATGCATCAACTCCAACGACGAATGCGGAGAATCGGGTCATGACGCAAAGCAACGGGCACGAGCCAGAGGCGGTCATTTCAGGCAGTGCGCAGGATGCGCAGGACGGTGGCCAGCCGCCGGCTGCGCCGGTGCGCAAGCGCCCGCGCCCGGGCGAGCGCCGCGTGCAGATCCTGCAGACGCTGGCCACCATGCTGGAGCACCCGCGCGGGGAGAAGATCACAACGGCCGCGCTGGCTGCGCGCCTGAGCGTGTCCGAGGCGGCGCTGTACCGCCATTTCGCCAGCAAGGCGCAGATGTACGAGGGCCTGATCGGCTTTATCGAGCAGACCGTCTTTGGCCTGATCAACCAGATCACCGACAAGGAAGAGCATGGCCTGCGCCAGGCGCACGCAATCGTGCGCATGCTGCTGTCGTTTGCCGAGAAGAACCCGGGCATGACGCGCGTGCTGACCGGCGAGGCGCTGGTGGGCGAGCACGAACGCCTGCAGGAGCGCATCAACCAGGTGGTGGACCGCATCGAGGCCTCGCTGCGCCAGTGCCTGAAGGTGGCGGTGACGCAGGCCGCGTTCCCCGCGGACGCCGATATCCCGGCACGCGCCGCGCTGATCATGGCGGCGGTGCAGGGCCAGTGGCACCGCTATGCCAAGAGCGGCTTCCGCAAGTCGCCTTCTGACCATGCCGAGGCGCATTTGCGGGTGCTGCTCGGCTGAAATCAACATGCCGGGCCGATTGCTCTATAATTGCCCGGTCGCGCCGATTTGATGACTGGCTTGCGGGCGCGCGGCAGCCAAGGGACCAGGGTCCGGGTTGCCACTATAAATGCGGCTAAAGAGGTTGGGTCGGCGCCCCATGCCACCACGGCAGTGGATGGCGCCGGCACGCGGAATCCCGCAAGGAATCCAGCGAATCCCGACTTGGCTGCGACGCTTCATACGCAAATGCCGGTCGGGTTTTTTTATGCCCGTTCGCCACGGGCCGGATTCCATGACTGATGTCGCCCTGCCGACCGCCGCGCCTGCCGCGTTCGACCTGCCGCCCGATTCGGTCGGCGTGGTTGCGCCGCAGCGCATGCACTTTGCCGAGCCGCTGAAGCTGCGCAACGGCTCGTCCATTGCCGGCTACGACCTGATGGTCGAGACCTATGGCACGCTCAACGCGGCCCGCTCCAATGCGGTGCTGGTGTGCCACGCGCTCAATGCCTCGCACCATGTGGCCGGCGTCTATGCCGAAGACCCGCGCGACGTGGGCTGGTGGGACAACATGGTCGGGCCCGGCAAGCCGCTCGATACCAATCGCTTCTTCGTCATCGGCGTCAACAATCTGGGCTCGTGCTTTGGCTCGACCGGGCCGATGAGCCTCAGCCCGGCCACTGGCGCGCCCTACGGCGCGGCGTTCCCGGTGGTGACGGTGGAAGACTGGGTCAATGCGCAGGCGCTCGTGGCCGACGCGTTCGGCATCACGCAGTTCGCCGCGGTGATGGGCGGCAGCCTGGGCGGCATGCAGGCGGTGGCCTGGAGCCTGATGTACCCGGAGCGCCTGCGCCATTGCATCGTGGTCGCGTCCACGCCCAAGCTGTCGGCGCAGAACATCGCCTTCAACGAGGTCGCGCGCAGCGCCATCCTGTCGGACCCCGACTTCCACGGCGGCAACTACTACGCGCATGGCGTCAAGCCCAAGCGCGGCTTGCGCGTGGCCCGCATGATCGGCCATATCACCTACCTGTCGGACGAGGACATGGCCGAGAAATTCGGCCGCGAGCTGAAGACCGACGACATCCGCTTTTCGTTCGATGTCGAGTTCCAGGTCGAAAGCTACCTGCGCTACCAGGGCGACAAGTTCGCCGAGTACTTCGACGCCAACACCTACCTGCTGATCACGCGCGCGCTCGACTACTTCGACCCGGCGCTGGCCTTCGGCGGCGACCTGACCCGCGCGATGGCGCAGACCCAGGCCAGCTTCCTGGTGGCCAGCTTCGGCACCGACTGGCGCTTCGCGCCCAGCCGCAGCCGCGAGCTGGTCAAGGCGCTGCTGGACAACAAGCGCCCGGTCTCGTACGCCGAGATCGACGCGCCGCACGGCCACGATGCCTTCCTGCTCGACGACCCGCGCTATCACAATCTGATGCGCGCCTACTACGACCGCATCGCCCAGGAGATCGGCGCATGAACGCCCTGGCCAATCCCAACATCCTGGCGCTGCGCCCCGACTTCCGCGCAATCGCGCGCTGGATCGAACCCCATTCCACCGTGCTCGACCTGGGCTGCGGCGACGGCAGCCTGCTGCGCGTGCTGCAGGACGAGCTCGACGTGCAGGCCTACGGCATCGAGATCCGCGACGAAGGCGTGCTGGCGTGCGCGCAGAAGGGCGTGCATGTCATCCAGCAGAACCTGGAAGGCGGCCTTGCGCTGTTCGAGGACAAGAGCTTCGACACGGTGATCCTGTCGCAGACGCTGCAGACCATCCACAACACCGCGCAGGTGCTGCGCGACACGCTGCGGGTGGGGCGCGAGTGCATCGTGTCGTTCCCGAACTTCGGCTACTGGCCGCACCGGCTGTCGGTGTTCCGCGGCCGCATGCCGGTATCGGAATCACTGCCCTACCAGTGGTACAACACGCCCAACGTGCGCGTGCTGACCATCAGCGACTTCGAGGCGCTGGCGCCCAAGGTCGGCCTGCGCGTGATCGACCGCGTGGTGATGCACGAGGGCGTGACCGTCAACTGGGGCGGCAACTGGCGCGGCAGCCTGGCGGTGTACCGGGTCTGCGCGACCTGAGGCATCAGCGCGGCGTGTCGCCGGCGGTGCTGGCCAGGTGATCGACAAAGGCGCGCACCTTGGGCGGTACATGCCGTGTGGGCGTGTAGACCGCGTAGGCCGTGCCGATGTAGGGCTCGAGGATGTCCCAGTCGGCCAGCACGGTGACGACCCGGCCCTGGTCCAGCGCATCGCCCAGTGAGAAGTCCGGCACCAGGCCGATGCCGGCATCGCGCTCCACCATGCTCATGATCGCCAGGCTGTTGTTCAGCGTCAGGCGCGGCGGGATGCGCACCTCCACCTTCTCGCCGCCGGCCTGGTGGCGCAGGGTCCAGCGCTCGCCGAAGTTGCCGTAGCCCAGGTACAGGCAGCGTGCGGCGGGCAGGTCGGCGGGCGCGGCCGGTGTGCCGTGGCGGGCCAGGTAGCCGGGCGAGGCCACCAGCCGGTAGCGCACCTCGCGCAGCGGGCGCGCGGCCAGCCCGGGCGCCAGTTCGCGCGCGATGCGTACGGCCACGTCCATCCCTTCTTCGACCAGGTCGACCATGCGGTCGGCCAGCGTCAGCTGCAGGTCCAGTCCCGGATACCTGGCCAGCAGCGCCGGCAGCCGCGGCGCCAGCCAGGCCTGCCCGAACGAGACCGGCGCGCTCACGCGCAGCACGCCATGCGGCGTGCCGCCGTGCTCGCCGGCCAGCGCAGTGACCTCGCGCGCGGCGGCGGTCATGCGGGCGCAGGCGGCGTAGACCGACTGGCCCAGTTCGGTCAGCGCAAAGGCGCGCGTGGTCCGCTGCAGCAGGCTGGCACCGAGCGTGGCTTCCAGGCGGGAGACGTGCCGGCTGACCGCCGATGGTGTCATGCCCAGGTCGAGTGCGGCAGCCGAGAAGCTGCCGCACTCGACCACGCGCGCAAACACGGCCATCGCATTAAGTGGCATATCCGGCATTGCGCGTCCTCATTCATGACTTCAGATCAAATACTAATTGAGTAATGACGGGATTGTTGAGTGGATTGCATGGTGAAACAATGCGGCCATTGTCTGACCGGAGCCTGTCATGCCCTCTCAACAACCCTTGCCAGGCGGCGCCTGGCGCATGGTCGCGGCCATGCTGCTGTCTGGCACCATCGGCTGGTTCGTTGTCACCAGCGGCCAACCGCCGCTCGATGTGGTCTTCTTCCGCTGCCTGTTCGGCGGCGCCGCGCTGCTGGGCGTGCTGACGCTACAGCGCGGCTGGGTGCGGATGAGCCGCGCGCAGCTTGGCTGGCTGGCGCTGGGCGGCGTTACGCTGGTGCTCAACTGGCTGGCCTTGTTCTCGGCGTACGCGTACAGCGGCATCGCCATTGCCACGGTGGTCTACCACACCCAGCCGTTCTTCCTGCTGCTGCTCACCTCGGTGATCCAGCGCGAGCCGTTCCCGTTCGCGCGGCTGCCATGGCTGGTGCTGGCCTTTGCCGGGGTGATGCTGATCACCGGGCTGGAGCATGGCGCCACCGGCGCGGCGATGCTGGCCGGTATCGGCCTGGCGCTGCTGGCGGCACTGCTGTATGCGGTGACGACCATGGCCACGCGGCGGCTGCAGGCGATTCCGCCGGGCCAGATCGCCGGGCTGCAGATGGTGCTGGGCGTGCTGATGCTGGCGCCGCTGGCCCATCCCGCGGCCGGCAGCTATGGCACCGGCACCTGGGCGGCGTTGCTGGCGCTGGGGCTGGTGCATACGGGTGTGATGTACACGCTGCTGTACGGCGCGTTCCAGCGGCTCAACGTGGTGTCGATCGCCACGCTGTCCTTTGTCTATCCGCTGGTGGCGATCGTCATCGACGTGATGGTGTTCGGCGTGGTGCTGGGGCCGCTCCAGATCGCCGGCATGGCGCTGGTGCTGCTGGGCGTGGTCGCTAACCAGCTGGGCTGGAGCCTGCCGCTGCGGCGGCGGGCGCAAGGCTGATGCGCGTGCCGCGGTGCCCGCGGCTGGAGCACTGCCCGTCTTGACCCGAGCGCTGACTACGGTTAGTGTAGGCAGAAGATCGAACGATCGTGCTATTTCCTGCGAGTCACCCACCCACACCAGCCATGTCCACTGCGCCCCAGACCCAGGCGGCCACCGCCGCCAGCCCGCTCCATCCCTTTGACGACGCGCTGGCGCTGGAGCCGGCCGGCGAGCACCGCTTCCTGGGCCGCACCACGCCCGAGTACTGGAACATGATCGGCCCGTTCGGCGGCATCACCGCCGCCACGCTGCTGCAGGCGGCGCTGGACCATCCGCAGCGCCTGGGGGACCCGGTCTCGCTGACGGTCAACTTTGCCGGACCGATCGCCGAGGGCCCGTTCGAGATCGAGGCGCGCCCGGTGCGCACCAACCGCTCGACCCAGCACTGGACGCTGGCGCTGCGCCAGGGCGATGCCGTGGCCACCACCGCCACCGCCATGTTTGCGGTGCGCCGCGAGACCTGGGCCTGCGGCGAGGCGCTGATGCCGGAGGTGCCAGCGGCCGGCACCCTCCCGGCCATGAGCGGGTTTGCGCCGGTGCGCTGGCTCAAGTCCTACGACATGCGTCCGGTGCGCGGCGCCAAGCCGGCCACCGAGGCCGGCACCGAGCATCCGGACAGCCTGACGCAGTTCTGGCTGCGCGACGCGCCGGCGCGCACGCCGGACTTTGCCGCGGTGGCGGCCTGGGCCGACAGCTTCTACCCGCGCATCTTCCTCAAGCGCGCGGGCTTCGTGCCGGCCGGCACGGTGTCGATGACCACCTATTTCCATGCCGATGCGGCCACGCTGGCGGCGCTGGGCGACAGCCATGTTCTGGCCAGCGCGCAGGCGCAGGTGTTCAGGCAGGGCTTCTTCGACCAGCGCGCGCAGCTATGGAGCGCCGGCGGCGAGCTGATCGCCAGCTCGCACCAGATCGTCTACTACAAGGAGTGAGGCAAGCGCGGGCTCAGGCGATTGCTTCGCGCGCCTGGGCCTCGTAGCGATGCACGGTGTGGCGCATGGCCCAGAGCAGCATCACGCCGGGCAGCGCCACCACCACGGTGCCCAGGTAGAACGGCGCCCAGCCCCAGGCCTCGACCATATAGCCTGAGGAGGGCCCCACATAGACCCGGCCCACCGACGCCAGCGCCGACAGCAGCGCGTACTGCGTGGCCGAGAACGAGCGGTTGCACAGCGTCATCAGCAGCGCGACGAAGGCCGCCGTGCCCATGCCCCCGCACAGGTTCTCGACCGCAACGACCGTCCCCATGGTCCACAGGTGCGGCGGCGTCACCGCCAGGATCCAGTAGCCCAGGTTCGACACCGCCTGCAGCACGCCGAACAGCATCAGCGAACGGTACAGGCCCAGGCGCACCATCAGCGTGCCGCCGAACAGCGCGCCGATGATGGTGGCGGCCAGCCCCAGGGTCTTGTTGACGATGCCCACCTCGCCCGCCGAGAAGCCCACGCCGCGGATCAGGAAGGTGGTCGACAGGCTGCCGGCAAAGGCGTCGCCGAGCTTGTACAGCACGATCAGCAGCAGCAGCCACCACGCGCCCTGGCGGCCAAAGAAGTCGCGCAGCGGCCCTACCACCGCCTCTTCCAGCGAGCGCGGCGCGCGCGCGGGCACGTCCGGTTCCGGGGCCCACAGCAGCGTGACGATGCCCACGCCCATCAGTGCCGCCATCAGCAGGTAGGTCTGCTGCCAGCCCAGCACGCGGTCGGCCAGCCACAACGCCAGGCCGCCCGAGACCAGCATCGCCAGCCGGTAACCCAGCACCTTCACCGCCGCGCCGGCGCCGCGCTCGACCGGGCGCAGCACGTCGGTGCTGTAGGCGTCGAAGACAATGTCCTGCGACGCCGACAGGAAGGCCACCAGGGTGGCCAGTGCCGCCAGCATCCACAGCGCCTCGCGCGGCGGGCAGAAGGCCATGCCGGCGATGCCCAGCACCAGCCCCAGCTGCGTCACCAGCAACCAGCCGCGCCGGCGCCCCAGCAGCGGCGGCGTGTAGCGGTCCATCAGCGGCGCCCACAGGAACTTGAAGATATAGGCCTGGCCCACCAGCGAGAAGAAGCCGATGGTCTTGATATCCAGCCCCTCGACCGTCATCCATGCCTGCAAGGTGCCGGAGGTCAGCGCCAGCGGCAGCCCGGAGGCGAAGCCCAGCGCCAGCATGGCGCCGATGCGGCGGTTGCGGAAGATATCGAGATAGGTCTGGAAGGTCATGAACGGGCCGGCGTGAAGCGCCGCGCGGCTGCGCGGGCGCCGTGTATTATTGCATCACCTGTTCGCCTGCCCGCCACATGCGGCACGGCATCGTTGCCGCGGATCACCGATCCGCCTGCCTGGTCTTCCACTGCGTCCGAGGAACCGCAAATGCTCCGCCGCCTGCAAGGTGTTCAGCGTCCCACCCGTGACCGGTTGGTCCGCGCGCTGGCGCTGGCCGCGGCGGCGGCGCCCATGGCCTGGTGCCTGCCCGCCCAGGCGCAGGACAGCGAGGCTGGCGGCATCCGGCTGGACCACAGCGGCTCGGCCGTGCGCAAGATCGTGCCGGTCGAGGCCATCGAGCAGCAGGCCGCGCAGGAATACGAGCAGCTCAAGCAGGAAGCCATCGCCAAGCATGCACTGGCCGCCCCCGACAACCCGCAGCTGGTGCGCCTGCGCACGATCGGCAAGCGGCTGCTGCCGCAGACCGCACGCTGGAACGAGCGCGCGCGGCAGTGGCAGTGGGAGATCAACCTGATCGGCTCCAGGCAGGTCAATGCGTTCTGCATGCCGGGCGGCAAGATCGCCTTCTATACCGGGTTGCTCGACCAGCTCAAGCTGACCGACGACGAGATCGCCATGGCGATGGGTCACGAGATCGCCCACGCGCTGCAGGAGCATGCGCGCGAGCGCGCCGCCAAGTCCGAGATCACCAACCTCGGCGCCAACGTGATCTCGCAGCTGTTCGGCTTCGGCAACCTTGGCAATATGGCGCTGGGCACCGGCGCCCACCTGCTGACGCTGCGTTTCTCGCGCGCGGATGAGTCCGAGGCGGACCTGATCGGCATGGATATCGCCGCGCGCGCCGCCTACGACCCGCGCGCAGCGGTGTCGCTGTGGCAGAAGATGGGCAAAGTGACCCAGTCCGGCACAGAGTTCCTGTCCACGCATCCGTCCGGGCGCAACCGCATTGCCGACCTGGAGAAGCATCTGCCGGAGGTGCTGCCGCTCTATGCGCGCGCGAGCAATACGACGGTGGACAAGCTGCCGCCATACCGCGCCAATATGGCGGGCCTGGGCGGCGCGCCGGTGGACAGCGGCGACGACGACCGGCAGAAGCCGCTGCAACGCTGAGCGCTCTGCTGACGCAAATGAAAAAAGCCGGCAATGCCGGCTTTTTTCGCTTTCAGGGCTTGCCGCCGCGTCAGGCGCGCAGTCCCGTGGCCTCGTCGGCGCCCACATGCACGTTCATGCATTGCACCGCCGCGCCGGCCGCGCCCTTGCCCAGGTTGTCCAGGCGGGCCACCAGGTTCAGGCGCTCGGCGTTGCCGAACACGAACAGGTCGACGCGGTTGGTGTCGTTGTTGGCCTGCACGTCGAAGAAGCCGCCGTCGAGGTTGTCGGCGCTGTTGTACGGCATCACGCGCACGAACTGCTCGCCTTCATAGTGCTTGCGGTAGATATCGACGATCTGCTCGGGGCTGACCTTGCGCGCCAGCCGGTCAGTGAACACCGGCACCGTCACCGCCAGGCCCTTCAGGAAGTTGCCGACGATCGGGTTGAAGACCGGCGCCTGCGCCAGTCCGGCCTGCACGCGCATCTCGGGCAGGTGCTTGTGTTCCAGGCCCAGCGCGTACGGACGCGGGCTGTCCAGCTTCGGGTTACCGCCGGCTTCGAACTCGGCAATCATCGACTTGCCGCCGCCGCTGTAGCCGGTCAGCGAGAACGCCGAAACCGGGTAGTCGGCCGGCAGCAGACCGGCGTCCACCAGCGGGCGCACCGCCAGCACGAAGGCGCTGGCGTGGCAGCCCGGCACCGCAATGCGCTTGCTGGCGCGGATCTTCTCGCGCTGGCCGTGCACCAGCTCGGGCAGGCCGTAGGCCCAGCTGTCGGTGGTGCGGAATGCCGTGCTGGCGTCGATCACGCAGGTGTTCGGGTTGGTCACCAGCGATACCGCCTCGCGCGAGGCCACATCGGGCAGGCACAGGAAGGCGACGTCGGCGGCGTTCAGGAAGCGTGCTCGTTCGGCCGGGTCCTTGCGCTTGTCATCGGCAATGCGCAGCAGTTCCACGTCGGAACGGCCGGAAAGATAGTCAAGCAGCCGGAGACCGGTGGTGCCTTCCTGACCATCGACGAACACTTTGAAAACCATGGCTGACTCACTCAATGAGGTGCGGGAAACGCGGCGTGAAATGCGAAACGTCCCCTGCCGCATGCGGTAGGGAACCTGCATTGTAGCGGGGATGGGGGCTGGTCGCAGGGGTTTGTACCGATGGGATTATTGCGATCTGGCACAGTTCCGGGCTTGCAGGTGATAACCAAGTAGGTTAATTTGCATGGAGAAGGGGACCGCGCATTACAAGCTTGCCAAAGTGCACGAGCTGCTGGACGCGGGCCGCATGAGGATGACGCGTTCGGCATATGCCGGCGCGACCCAGATGGGCCTTGAGCGGCGAGTTGTTCGCGACATCCTGTTGCAGCTCAGCCCAAAGGACTTCTACAAGAGCATGACCACGTACCAGGACCACAGGGTGTGGCAAGACGTCTACAGACCTGTCACGCCGTACGGTTCCGTGTACGTGAAGCTGACGGTGACCGAAGGGGTGCTGGTGGTGTCCTTCAAGATCAGATAGCGCCTAGGCGAACAGTGAAAGGAGCAGTCAGATGAAATGCCCGGAATGCGGTGGCGCTGAACTGGTAGATGAACTGCGAGACGTGCCTTATACGTATCGCGGTGAAACCACTGTGATTCGCGATGTCAGGGGGGAATGGTGCCCCAAGTGCGGTGAAGGCGTTATGCCCCTGAATGATGATTCCTTGGGCGATGCGATGTTCGCCTTCAACAAGCAGGTCAACGCCAGCTTTCTCGATCCGGCCTTCATCTCCGGCGTTCGCAAGAAACTCCGTCTCGACCAGAGGGAGGCTGCCGAAATCTTCGGCGGGGGTGTCAATGCCTTTTCGCGCTACGAAACCGGTCGGACGATGCCGCCACTGGCGCTGATCAAGCTGCTCAGGCTGCTGGATCGCCACCCGGAGCTGCTCGAGGAGGTCCGGGCGGCATGACGGCAACGCGCCATCAGAGCGGAAAATCGTAGTCGATCGACAGCGGCGCGTGGTCGCTGAACTTCTCGTCCTTGTAGATCGAGCACAGGTGCGCGGTCTCGGCGATCTTCGGGGTGGCCAGGTGGTAGTCGATGCGCCAGCCGACATTCTTCGCATAGGCCTGGCCGCGGTTGCTCCACCAAGTGTACTGGTCGGGGCGCGGATCGAGCTTGCGGAACACGTCGACGTAGCCATGGAGGTCGAACAGCTCGCCGATCCAGGCCCGCTCTTCCGGCAAAAAGCCTGAGTTCTTCAGGTTGCCCTTCCAGTTCTTGATATCGATTTCCTTGTGCGCAATGTTGACGTCACCGCACAGCACGATCTCGCGCCCGCTTGCCTTCAGTTGCAGCAGGTGCGGCAGGAATGCCTCCATGAAGCGGAACTTGGCCTGCTGGCGCTCCTCGCCGCTGGATCCGGACGGCACGTACACCGAAATCACCGCCAGGTGTGGATACTGCACTTCCACATAGCGGCCTTCGTTGTCGAACTCGGGAATGCCGAAGCCGGTGATCACGCGCTCGGGCTGATGGCGCGTGTAGAGGCCCACGCCGCTGTAACCCTTCTTCTCGGCATAGTGGAAATAGCCGTGGTAGCCATGTGGCGCAAGGAACGCTTCCGTCATGTCGGCGGCCTGCGCCTTCAGTTCCTGCACACAGACCATGTCTGCGTCCTGCTTGCCCATCCAGTCGAAAAAGCCCTTCTTCGACGCAGAGCGGATGCCGTTGAGGTTGGCGCTGATAATCCGTAACATTCGGGGAAATTTTGAATTCAGAGAGAAATGATGACGCAGCAGAAACCGCCCGCGGGTGCCGATCTCAGCCAGACCTTTATCCGCTTTGCGCTCGATGCGGGCGTGCTGTCGTTTGGTGAGTTCGTCACCAAGGCCGGCCGCAAGTCGCCTTACTTCTTCAACGCCGGCCTGTTCAACCAGGGCGCGATGCTGGGCGAGGTGGCGCAATTCTATGCCAAAACCCTGCTGGCCTCGGGCGTGCAGTTCGACGTGCTGTTCGGGCCGGCCTACAAGGGCATCACGCTGGCGTCGGCCACCGCGGTGGCGCTGGCGGGCATGGGACGTGACGTCGGCTTCGCCTACAACCGCAAGGAAGCCAAGGATCATGGCGAAGGCGGCACGCTGGTCGGGGCCAGGCTGCAGGGCAGGGTGGTCATTGTCGACGACGTGATCTCCGCCGGCACCTCGGTGCGCGAATCGGTGAACATGATCCGCGCCGCCGGCGCCGAGCCGGCGGCGGTGCTGATCGCACTGGACCGCATGGAAAAGAGCGGCACCGCCGAGCAGGTCGGCACGCATTCCGCCGTGCAGGACGTGCAGCGCGAATTCGGTATCCCGGTGATCGCGATCGCCAGCCTGAAGGACCTGCTGGCGTACCTGGACGCGTCGCAGGATCCGGCGCTGGGGGCTTCGCGTGAGGCCGTGGCGGCCTATCGTCAGCGCTACGGCGTCTGAAGCCGTTGATGACCATGGGCGCTGCCAACCAGCGCCCTCATTCCGCACGTTCGGCGGACAGCGGACGGACGGCTGACTTTCAGGCTGGGAGGGAGCGCGGCGTGGCGGCAAAAGAGCGGCAGGAACGGGCAGGGCGGCAGGCGGCAACGCCATCCGCAACGGCGGAATCAGCCGGCAATGGCGACTCGCTGGCCGAGCGCGGCGCGCAGGCGCAGCCGCGCAAGCCGGTGCGCCGGGCTGCCAAGGCCCCGGACCGGCCCGCGCACGAGGCCTATGCCGTGCGCGCGCTGGTGCTGCAGGGCGGCGGCGCGCTCGGTGCCTACCAGGCCGGCGTGTACCAGGGCCTGGCCGACGGCGGCATCTACCCGAACTGGGTCGCCGGCATTTCCATCGGCGCGCTCAACGCGGCCATCATCGCCGGCAATCCGCCGCAGCGCCGGGTGGAGCAACTGCGGGCGTTCTGGGAGTACATCTGCGCGCAGCCGTGGTTGCCCAGCCTGTCCGACACCTGGTTCTCCGACCACGCCGAAGGGTGGCCCGAGCCGATGCGGATCTGGTTCGACGGCCTGCATGCGGCGCGCGCCATGATGGAAGGGCAGCGCGGCTTCTTTCAGCCGCGCAGCTGGCCGGCGCTGATGTCGCGCTACTCGGATCCGGCCCATGCCAGCTTCTACGACACCACGCCGCTGAAGGCGACGCTGGAGCGCTTTGCCGACTTCGACCTGATCAACCACCGCCCCGACCTGATGCGCGTCTCGGTGGGGGCGGTCAACGTGCGCACCGGCAATTTCGCGTATTTCGACAATACCCGCGACAAGCTCTGCCCCGAGCATTTCATGGCCTCGGGCGCGTTGCCGCCGGGGTTTCCGGCGGTGGAGATCGATGGCGAATACTACTGGGACGGCGGGCTGGTCTCGAACACGCCGCTGGCCGAGGTGCTCACCGCGCAGCCACGGCGCGACGCGCTGATCTTCCAGGTCGACCTGTGGAGCGCGCGCGGCAAGCTGCCGCACGACCTGGCCGACGTGGCCGAGCGCCAGAAGGACATCCAGTATTCCAGCCGCACGCGGGCCATCACCGACTACATGCGCGTGCAGCAGAACCTGCGGCGCATGCTCAACGAGGTGATGGCGCTGGTGCCGCCGTCAAAGCGCGACAACGCCTGGTACCGCCGCGCGGCGGAGCAGGCCTGCGACGCGCGCCGCAACGTCATCCAGCTGATCTACCGCGACAAGTCGTTCGAGAACCTGGCCAAGGATTACCAGTTCGGCGCGCTCACCATGCATGAGCACTGGACCAGCGGGCTGGACGATATCCGCCAGACCCTGCGCCACCCGCAATGGCTGGCGATGCCCAGCCGCGAGCACCCCTTCGTCACGCACGACGTGCACCGCGGCAACGGTGGCTGAGGCGGCCGGGCGGCTCAGTCGACCTTGATCCTGGCCAGTTCCGGCCGGGCCGGCGGGTAGGCCGGCTTCAGGTCCTCGAAGACCTTGGTCAGGATCTCCGCCACCATCAGGTTGCGGTGTGTCTTGGAGTCGGCCGGCACCACGTACCACGGGCATTCGGGCGTGCTGGTCGCCATGATGGCAGCCTCGTAGGCGTCCATGTAGGCCTTCCAGTGCTTGCGCTCGGCGAGGTCGTTGGTATCGAACTTCCAGTGTTTCTCCGGGTCCGCCAGGCGCGCTTCGAGCCGTGCCTTCTGCTCGTCGCGGGATATATGGAGGAAGCACTTGACGATGGTGGTGCCGGTCTCGGTCAGCATCGACTCGAAGGCCTGGATCTGGCGGAAGCGCCGCTCGCACTCGGCGGCGTCGATCCAGTCGTGCACGCGCGTGATCAGCACGTCTTCATAGTGGCTGCGGTTGAAGACCACGATCTCGCCCGTCTTCGGTACCTGCACGTGGATGCGCCACAGGTAGTCGCGCGCCAGTTCCTCCGGCGACGGGGCCTTGAAGCCCACCACGCGGATGCCCAGCGGATCGAAGCTGCGGAACACGCCGCGCACGGTGCCGTCCTTGCCGCTGGTATCCATGCCCTGCAGCACGACCAGCAGCTTGCGCCGGTGCTCGGCGTAGAAGATGTCCTGGTGCGCGTCGAGGGCGTTGCTCAGCTCGATGATGCGGGCAAGGTCTTCGTCTTTGTTGCCGCACGACAGCGGCTTGCTGCCCGGGTCGAAGTCGGCGAGGCGAAAACGCTTGCCCGAGGTGATGCGGAAATCGTCCAGCGGCATGGGCGCTCCATCGGTCTGACCAGCAAAGTCAAGGGAATGGGCGCCCCCGCCCGGGTTCCGCGGCAGCAATGCGGGGCGTGTGGAAAGGGGCGCACAGCCCCTATGGTCAGGCCGGCAGGGCTGACAGGTCAATGCTGCCTTCAAACACGGTGGTGGCCGGGCCGGTCATGCGCACCGGTTCCGCACCGCCGTCCCAGGCAATGGTCAGTTCTCCGCCGTGGGTATGCACCCGCACCGGCGAGTCCAGCAGGCCGCGCCGGATGCCGGCCACCACGGCCGCGCAGGCGCCGGTGCCGCAGGCCAGGGTTTCGCCGGCACCGCGTTCGTAGACACGCAGGCGGATGGCGTGGCGGTCCTGCACCTGCATGAAGCCGGCATTGACGCGGTTGGGGAAGGCGGCATGGTGCTCCACCACCGGGCCGTCCTGCAGCACCGGGAAGTTCTCAACGTCGTCCACCACCTGCACCGCGTGCGGATTGCCCATCGATACCGCCGAGATCCATCCGGTGCGGCCGTTGACCTCCAGGCCGTACAGCGTATCCGCGCCTTGCGCGCGGGTGGGCAGCCCTTCGGCACGGAACGGCACGCGCGCCGGTTTCAGCTCGGGCGCACCCATGTCCACCGTGACCTGGCCGTCGTCCTGCAGCGTCAGGGTAATGACGCCGTTCATCACCTCCACGCGCACCGAGCGCTTGTCGGTCATGCCCTTGTCGGTGACAAAGCGCACAAAGCAGCGCGCGCCGTTGCCGCAGTGCTCTACCTCGCTGCCATCGGCATTGACGATGCGGTAGCGGAAGTCGACATCGGGGCGGGACGGCTTTTCAACGATCAGGATCTGGTCTGCGCCCACGCCGAAATGCCGGCTGGCCAGCGCACGCCATTGCGCCGGGGTCAGGTCGATCTGCTGGTGGATGCCGTCGAGCACGACAAAGTCGTTGCCCGCGCCGTGCATCTTGGTGAACTGGAGTTTCATGGTGGGGATTGTAGCTGCGCGGCGCCGGACGTGCCGGCGCGCTCAGTAGATCTCGGGCTCGCCCGGCAGGCGGTGCTTGAAGCGCTTGTGCACCCAGTAGTACTCCGGCACGCGCGGGCGGATGCAGTCCTCGAAGAAGGCATTCATGCGGCGCGTGTCGTCGGTGACGCTTGCGCCGGGGTAGTCTTCCCAGGGTGGCAGGATGCGCAGCACATAGCCCTGGTAGTCAGGCAGCATCTCGGTGTAGATCGGTACCACCTTGGCCCCGGTCAGGCGTGCCAGCCGCGACACCGAGGTCAGTGTCAGCGCCTGCACGCCGAAGAAAGGCACGAACTCCGAGTCGCGCTCGCCGAAATCCATGTCGGCGATCAGCTGCAGCGCCTCGCCTTTTTTCAGGCAGCGCAGGATATCGCGCGCGCTGTCGTTGCGCGAGATCATGTTGGCGCCGAAGCGCCCGCGCGCGCGCTTCAGGAAGTGGTCGAACAGCTCGTTCTTCTGCCTGGTATAGAGCGATGCGCCGGAGCGGCCGAGATGCTCGCGCAGGTGGATGGTGAGCCGGATCGCGCCGGCTTCCACGCCCGACAGGTGCAGCGTCACCAGGATATGCGGGGTGCCATCCAGCGCCACCAGGTCGGCCTGGTCGTCGATCCGCACCCAGCGGCGCATCTGCGCTTCGCCGCCGGTCCAGAAGATGCCGCGCTCGGCAAAGCTGCGGAACAGGATGCGGAAGCTCTGCCGCGACAGCTCGTCGATCCCGGCCTCGGTCTGGTCCGGAAAGCACAGGCGCAGGTTGGCTTGCACCACGCGGCGCCGCTCGCTCGGCACCAGGTAGAGCAGGCTTCCCAGCGCCTCGCCGAAGCGCGCGACGAACGGATATGGCAGCTTGCCCAGCACCCTCAGCAAGCCGATGCCAAGCCACGTGAACACACGGCTCATGAAATCGATTGATCAGTGGCCGGCTCGGTGTCGTTGCCCGGGGTGCCCGGCGTGTCCGGGGTGCCAGCTCCGGCGGGTTGCTTGTAGCGGTTGTAAGCCCACAGGTACTGCGTGGGGCACAGGCTTACCAGTTCCTCGATGGTCTGGTTGATGACCGCGGCAGCGGCGGCAGGATCATCCGGCAGCATGCCGCCGTCGTTGATCACGCGCAGGTGGCCGCGATAGCCGGCGCCGCGCGGCAGGCGCTCGGCAAAGACCGCCACCACCGGCGCACTGGTCAGCTGCTGCAGCCGGTGCACCAGCGCCATCGTATAGGCGGGCTTGCCGAAGAACGGCGCCCAGTTGCCCTCGCCGCCGCTGGGCACCTGGTCGGGCAGGATGCCCACCGCCTGGCCGCGCTTGAGCGCCTTGACCAGCATGCGCACCCCGCGCGGCGTGGCCGGCGCCATGTGCATGTCGGGGCGGGTGCGCATTTTTTCGATCCAGTCGCGCAGCCAGGGCTGGTGCGGCGGCTTGAACAGCGCCGTGACCGGGCGCTGCAGTGCGTGGGACTGCGGCAGCACTTCAAAGCAACCCAGGTGCGGGGTCAGGATGATGATGCCCTTGCCGCGCGCCTGCAGCTTGCCCAGCTCGGGCCACAGGTAGTCGTCAAAGCCATGCAGCTTCGCGCCGATCTTGCTGCGGCTCCAGAAGTAGGGCATCTCGACGATCATGCGTCCGGCCGAACGGGCCGCTTCGTCGATCATCGCATCGGTGGCGTCGGGAAACGCCTGGCGGAAGTTCTCCCGCAGGCGCTGGCCGTAGCGGCCGGGCAGGCGCGCGCTCAGCAGTCCGAGCGCGCCGCCCGCGGCTTGCAGCAGCCGCAGGGGAAAACGGGAGATCAGCCAGAATAAAAAGGTCATCAGGCGCGAAAAGCAGGTCTGCTGCGGGTCCGTGCCGGGGAACAGACGGGCAAGCAGCGTTTTTTCCATGGCGGTATTCAGTTCCGCGCGCAGCGTGCCGTCATCGGGGATTCATATGCACGGTGTCCCGGCCGGTTGGCAGGGTGCCGTGCCGTACCGTTGGCGCGCTGCAACGAGCCCGGCAGGCGCGTATAATAGCGTGTATCGCCGAGTTAACTGACAACTTGCGGGGCGATGCGGCTCTAACCGGGCTGCCTGAAATACCGCTAAAGCGTCGCCGCCATGAACCGCACGGGCTGGCACGCAATAGCCAACCTGGAGAATAAGTTCGTGGCAAACGACTTCCTTTTTACTTCGGAATCCGTCTCCGAAGGCCATCCCGACAAGGTCGCCGACCAGATTTCCGACGCAGTCCTGGACGCCATCCTGGCTCAGGACAAGTACGCGCGTGTGGCGGCCGAGACGCTTTGCAACACCGGTCTGGTGGTGCTGGCTGGGGAAATCACCACGACCGCCAACGTCGACTATATCCAGATCGCGCGCGACACGATCAAGCGCATCGGCTATGACAATACCGAGTACGGGATCGACTACAAGGGCTGCGCGGTGCTGGTCGCCTATGACAAGCAGTCGCCTGACATCGCCCAGGGCGTGGACCGCGCTTCCGACGACTACCTGAACCAGGGTGCCGGCGACCAGGGCCTGATGTTCGGCTACGCCTGCGACGAGACCCCGGAACTGATGCCGTTCCCGATCTACTACGCCCACCGCCTGGTCGAGCGCCAGTCGCTGCTGCGCCGCGACGGCCGCCTGCCCTGGCTGCGCCCGGACGCCAAGTCGCAGGTCACGGTGCGTTACGTCGACGGCAAGCCGCATAGCGTGGACACCGTGGTGCTGTCGACCCAGCATTCGCCCGACATCACCCAGGCCCAGATCCGCGAAGCCGTGATCGAGGAAATCATCAAGCCGGTGCTGCCGGCCGAGATGCTCAAGGAAACCAAGTACCTGGTGAACCCCACCGGGCGCTTCGTGATCGGCGGCCCGCAGGGCGACTGCGGCCTGACCGGGCGCAAGATCATCGTCGATACCTACGGCGGCGCCTCGCCCCACGGTGGCGGCGCGTTCTCGGGCAAGGACCCGTCCAAGGTCGACCGCTCGGCCGCCTATGCCGCGCGCTACGTGGCCAAGAACGTGGTGGCCTCGGGCCTGGCGCGCCAGTGCCAGCTGCAGGTCAGCTACGCCATCGGCGTGGCCCGCCCGATCAACGTGACGGTCTACACCGAAGGCACCGGCAAGATCCCCGACGCCAAGATCGCCGAACTGGTGCAGGAGCATTTCGACCTGCGCCCGAAGGGTATCGTGCAGATGCTGGACCTGCTACGCCCGATCTACGAGAAGACCGCCGCCTATGGCCACTTCGGCCGTGAAGAGCCGGAATTCTCGTGGGAAGCCACCGACAAGGCGGCTGCCCTGCGCGCTGCGGCTGGCCTGTAAGCGTCTGCCAGGCGTCGGTAGTTCCGACGGCATGCCCCGCCGGCTCGCAAGGGTCTGTGGGGTTTTTTTTTATGATTGGTGGGGGTCTTGGCAGGTGTGGTTGCTTATGGGCTTGTCGCCATGAGGGCGGGTGTCGTGCTTGACGGGCGTGGGCTGTTTCGCCCGCGTAGCCGGCGAGTCACTTTCTGTCCGAGCGACAGAAAGTAACCAAAGAACGCGTCGCCTGTGCGGCTGGCAATAAAGTCATCGGCGTTGGTGGTTCGGGCGGTGGTGATTTCCGCTGATGTGATCGGTGGTTCGAGCCAGCTACGCTCCCTGTCTGGTGCCTGCGTCGACGGACTATTGGACGAACCCGACTTTAGGGGATTGGCAGCCTGCTAAGACAGCCATCGGTGGGACGCCTTCGGCTGCGCTGCGCGCACGCAGCATCTCAGGTCGGAGGGCCCGGGCACGGAGTGCATCGCTGCGCTCGCACCGCGTGGTCGCGGATGATGCCGAACCCAACGCGATTGGAAGTGGTCGGTCGCTCTGCTTAG
>NZ_KB903161.1:0-42225 GCF_000379565.1 Cupriavidus sp. UYPR2.512
CCACATCGAACGGAAATCACCGCCGCCCGAACTACCAACGCCGAGGAATGGATTGCCAGCCGCATAGGCGACGCGTTTTTTGGTTACTTTTTGTCGCTCGGACAAAAAGTGACTCGCCGGCTACGCCGGCGAAACAGCCACGCCAGCCAAGCACGACACCCGACCAAATAGCCCCAGCCACCCCCCACAAAACCTCACCTCAAGCCTCCAGCCTAATCCCCGCCTGCCTCACCACCCCCGCCCATCGCGTCTGCTCGGCAACAAAGAACTTCCCGGTCTCGCCCGGTGTCATCGTCACCACTTCCGCCCCCTGCGCCACCAGCTGAGCACGCAGGTCCGGCGCCCGGATGATGCGGATCAGCTCGCCGCTGATGCGCGCCACCATCGCATCGGGCATGCTGGCCGGGGCCATCACGCCCTGCCACGTTCCGGATTCGAAATTCGGCACGCCCTGCTCGGCGATGGTCGGTACGTTCTGCAGCAGCGGCATGCGCGTGCGCTTGGACTGGGCGATCAGCTTGAGCTTGCCCGACTGCACGTGCGGCAGCGTGGCCAGCATGCCGTTCATCAGCACCTGGGCGCTGCCGCCCACGGTATCGGCAATGGCCTGCGAGCCACCCTTGTAGGGTACGTATTGCCACTTGGCGCCGGTGGCCTGCTCCACCGCCACGCCGGCCAGGTGCGGCGCGCTGCCGATGGCGGTCACGGCGAAGTTGAGCTGGCTGCGCTGCGACAGCGCCACCAGTTCCTTCACGCTGGCCGCCTGCACCGACGGATGCACCACCAGCAAGTGCGGCGAGTAGGCCAGCATCGACACCGGCTTGAGGTCCTTGGCGATATTGAAGGTCAGCTTGGTATAGACCGACGGGCTGATCGCCAGCGCGCCGATATCGCACAGCATCAGCGTGTGGTTGTCGGTGGCCTGCGCGACCAGTGCCGCGCCGACGTTGCCGTTGGCGCCGGGGCGGTTGTCCACCACTACGGATTGCCCCAGCGCGTCGCCCAGCTGCTTGCTGATCAGGCGCGCGATGATGTCCGACGAGCCGCCGGCGGTGTACGGCACCACCAGGCGGATCGGGCGGGTGGGCCAATCCGGCGCGGCGTGCGCCGCCGAGGACAAGCCGGCGAGCGGGCCGGCAGCCAGCCCGGCGGCCAGTGCGGAGGATTGCTTGAGGAAGTTGCGGCGTCCCTGGGTCATGCTGTGGTCTCCTGTCGATGGCGCGCGCGCCGGCGCGGCACGCTATGCGTGCATGGCCGGCGCGGTCGGTGCTGCAGTGTCTGGGTTCAGTGCTATGGCTTCAGTCCAGCGCGATCTTGCCCTTCTCGATCACGGTCTTCCAGCGCTGCAGCTCCTGCGCCTCGAACTGGTTGAACTGCTCAGGCGTGTTGGCCACCACCTCGAAGCCGCTCTCGGACAGCGTCTGGCGCATCTTCGGGTCGTTCAGCGAGGACACCAGCGCGCCGTGCAGGCGGCTCTTGATCGCGGGCGGCAGGCCGCGCGGCGCGGCCACGCCCTGCCAGGAATAGACCTCCACATCCTTGATGCCGGCCTCGGCCATGGTGGGCACATTGGGCAGCACCGGCGAGCGCTTGTCGGAGGTCACGGCCATCGCCTTGAGCTTGCCGGTGCGGATGTGCTGCAGCACGGCGTTGACGTTCTGGAACGACACGTCGACCTGGCCGGCAAGGAGGTCGGAAATGGCCGGGCCGCCGCCCTTGTAGGGCACGTGCAGGCCGTCGGTGGCGCTCTTCTGCCAGAAGAGCGCCGCGGTCAGGTGGTCGGACGAACCCGCGCCGGACGAGGCAAAGCTGACCTTGCCCGGATTCTTCTTCATGTAGGCCACCAGTTCCTGCAGCGTGTTGGCCGGGAAGCGCGGATTGGCCACCAGCACGTTGGGCGCGCGCACCGCCACCGTCAGCAGGTCGAAGTCCTTGGCCGGGTCATAGGCCAGGTTCTTCTGCAGGAACGGGTTCACCGCATACACCCCGATCGACGCCACCATCATGGTGTAGCCGTCCGCCGGCGCGCGCTTGACGAAGGTGGCGCCGATGGCGCCGGTCGCGCCGGGGCGGTTGTCGATGACGAAGGGCTGGCCCAGCTTTTCATTGAGCGGCACGGTCAGCATGCGCGCGATGGCGTCGCTGGAGCCGCCCGGCGGGAACGGCACCACGACCGATACCGGGCGTTGCGGCCAGTCCTGCGGCGCGGCGTGGGCGGCGGCGCTGACGGTCAGGGCCGCCGCCGTGACGACAGAGCCGAGCGCGAAGGCGCGCAGCCAGTGGTGCAGGCGCAGGGCGCGCTGGCGTTGGAACGTATACATCGTTGTCTCCTGCAGTGTCTTTATCAGATGAGCCGGCCGTCCCGATGACAGCAGCGGCCGGTTGGGCGTTGCCGGTACCGCATCAGCGCACCATGCAAGGCGCCTTGTTGTTGAATTTCCAGCCGGGAATCAGGAACTGCATCGCCGCGGCATCGTCGCGTGCGCCCAGGCCCTTGCTCTGGTACAGCGCGTGCGCGCGCGCCAGGGCATCCATGTCGAGCTCCACGCCCAGGCCCGGCGTCTTGGGCACCTGCACCAGGCCGCCTTCGATCCGCAGCGGGTTGCGGGTCAGGTTTTCGCCGTCCTGCCAGATCCAGTGCGTGTCGATGGCGGTGATGCGCCCCGGTGCGGCAGCGGCCACGTGGGTGAACATCGCCAGCGAGATATCGAAGTGGTTGTTCGAGTGCGAGCCCCAGGTGAGGCCCCACTCGGCGCACATCTGCGCCACGCGCACCGAGCCCTGCATGGTCCAGAAGTGCGGGTCGGCCAGCGGGATGTCGACCGACTGCAGCCGCACCGCATGCCCCATCTGGCGCCAGTCGGTGGCGATCATGTTGGTGGCAGTGGGCAGGCCGGTGGCGGTGCGGAACTCGGCCATGATCTCGCGCCCGGAGTAGCCGTCTTCGGCACCGCACGGGTCTTCGGCATAGGCCAGCACGCCGCGCTTGTCGCGGCACAGGCGCACGGCTTCTGCCAGCGACCAGGCGCCGTTGGGGTCCAGCGTGATGCGCGCCCTGGGGAAGCGTTCGGCCAGCGCCAGGACTGCTTCCATCTCTTCGTCGCCGCTCAGCACGCCGCCCTTGAGCTTGAAGTCGTTGAAGCCGTAGCGCTCGTAAGCGGCTTCGGCCAGCCGCACCACGCCCTCGGGCGTCATCGCCATTTCATTGCGCAGGCGGAACCACGCGTTGTCGGCATCGGGCTCGATGCGGTAGTCCAGCGTGGTGCGCTGGCGGTCGCCGATATAGAAGAGGTAACCCAGCATCTCCACGGCGTCGCGCTGCTGGCCTTCGCCGAGCAGTGCGGCCACCGGCACCTCGAGGTGCTGGCCGAGCAGGTCGAGCAGTGCCGCCTCCAGTGCCGTCACCGCATGGATGGTGATGCGCAGGTCAAAGGTCTGCAGGCCGCGGCCGCCGGCATCGCGGCTGGCGAATGCCGCGCGCACGCGGTTCAGGATGGCCTGGTACTGGCCGATGGGCTGGCCCACCAGCAGCGGCCGCGCGTCTTCCAGCGTCTGGCGGATGCCCTCGCCGCCCGGGACCTCGCCCACGCCGGTGTGGCCGGCGCTGTCGCGCATGATCACGATATTGCGCGTGAAGTACGGGCCATGGGCGCCGGACAGGTTCATCAGCATGCTGTCATGCCCGGCCACGGGCACCACGGTCAGTTCGGTCACGACCGGGGTGTGGGCGGACGCCATCGGGGCGGCGGTTGGGGTCATCTCTGGGTTGTCTCCGGCATTTCCGACGGCGGGCGCCGAATCGTTCACCCGGACCATCGTGTCGCGTATGTTATCTGTCATCGTATGACTGATAACCCAGTATAATGAGGCCATCTCGAACCGGTCAAGTCCGGGAAACCCCGCCCGTATCCACCATGCCGAACTCCACCTCCGCCCAGTCCGTTCCGCCTGTTCCTGCGCCGCACGCGCCGCTGCGCCGCCGCGGCCGCACACTTGCCGAGGAAGTGGTGCAAGCCCTTGGCGAAGAGATCCGCCAGGGCCAGCTCAAGCCCGGCAACAAGCTGCCGACCGAGTCGGAGATCATGGCGTCGATGGGGGTCAGCCGCACCGTGGTACGCGAGGCACTGTCGCGCCTGCAGGCCAGCGGCCTGGTGGAGACGCGCCACGGCATCGGCACCTTCGTGCTGGCACGCGCGGCCGAGGCGCCCTCGCCCTTCCGCATCGGGCCTGACGCGCTGGGCACGGCCATGGATGTGATGGCGATGCTGGAATTCCGCGTCAGCCTGGAGGCCGAGGCCGCGGGCCTGGCCGCATCGCGCCGCACCGACGCGCAGCTGGCCGCGATGCGCCAGGCGCTGGATGAGCTCAAGCGCAGTGCCGGCGCCGGCAACGACGCCGTGGAGAGCGACTTTGCCTTCCACCTGGAAATTGCGCGCGCCACCGGCAACCGCTACTTCACGGACATCATGGGCCACCTGGGCACCATGGTGATCCCGCGCAGCCGCCTGCAGGTCAGCACGCCCGAGCGCGAGCAGTACCTGGAGCGCGTCAGCATCGAGCACGAGAACATCTACGACGCGATCGACCGCCGCGACCCCGACGGAGCCAAGGCCGCCATGCGCATGCACCTGACCAACAGCCGCGAACGGCTGCGCAAGGCCTCAGGGCCAGCCGGCGCCCAAGGCTGAGCGGCGCGCACGCACCTTGGGCGGGTGCGGCCCAACCTAACTTATACGATGTCTAATAAGGACAACCACAATCAGGGCGTCAGCCGGCAGCGTCGCGCAAAGTCCACCAGCTCCACCAGGGACGAGACCTGCAGCTTGCCCATGATGCGTGCCTTGTAGCTGCTGACGGTCTTGTTGCTGATAAAGAGGCTGGCGCTGATGGCCTTGTACGACAGGCCGCGCGCCAGCATCTGCAGCACCGCCAGTTCCTTGTCGGAAAGGCGCCGCAGGATCTCCTCATCCGCCGACATGGCCTGGCGCGGCGCGCCGCCGCGGCTGAGCACCGGGAACACGGTATAGCCCGCCAGCACCGCCTCGACCGCACGCAGGATTTCCTTGATGTCCTGGGTCTTGCTGACAAAGCCCTGCGCACCGGCCTGCCATGAGCGGCTGACGAACACCGCCGGGTCCAGCGCGGTCACCACCAGAATGCGTACCTGCGGATGGATCGCGCGCAGGCGCGGCGCCACGTCCAGCCCGCTGGAGCGCGGGATGTCCAGGTCGAGCAGCACGAGGTCCGGCGTGCGCGCGCGCACCAGCTCGATGGCGCACTGTCCGTTGTCTGCTTCGATCACCTCGTCTACGCCAAGCAGCTGCAACAGGTGGTGCCTGAGCACCAGCCGCATCGCCGGATGGTCGTCAACGATCAGGATGGTTGTCATGCGTGGCTTCGTAGTCCGGGAATGCATCGGCGACCGGGCGCATCCTGGCCGGGCATGGGATGGCAGGGCGATGAACACGCGGGGCGCGATGCTGCGCCAGTATAGGGAGCCGCTGACGCTGGCAGGATGGGAGAAATCGGTTTCGGATGAAGCCGAATCCTAGGCCCGCCTCAGACACACGCTTATGCCGGAGCACCGGGGAGCGGCGGTGTGCCCCTGCGCACTGCAGGGACAACAGCAGACGGCCAGTGGTGCTACTCTATTCCAGCGTGTTTCATCCATGGAGAACACTGTGCCTCGCAAGACCCCCATCGAGCGCTACCGCAACATTGGCATCAGCGCGCATATCGACGCCGGCAAGACCACGACGACCGAGCGCATCCTGTTCTATACGGGTGTCAGCCACAAGATGGGCGAAGTGCACGACGGCGCCGCCACCATGGACTGGATGGAACAGGAGCAGGAGCGCGGCATCACCATCACGTCGGCAGCCACCACTGCCTTCTGGAAAGGCATGACCGGCAATTACCCCGAACACCGCATCAACATCATCGATACGCCGGGACACGTCGACTTCACCATCGAAGTCGAGCGCTCCATGCGCGTGCTCGACGGCGCCTGCATGGTCTATGACGCCGTCGGCGGCGTGCAGCCGCAGTCCGAGACGGTCTGGCGCCAGGCCAACAAGTACGCGGTGCCGCGCATTGCCTTCGTCAACAAGATGGACCGCGTCGGCGCCGACTTCTTCCGCGTGCAGACGCAGATCGCCGACCGCCTCAAGGGCCGCGCCGTGCCGATCCAGATCCCGCTGGGCGCCGAGGACCACTTCCAGGGCGTGATCGACCTGGTCAAGATGAAGGCCATCGTCTGGGACGATGCCAGCCAGGGCGTGCGCTTTGCATACCAGGACATCCCGGCGGACTTGCTGGCCACCGCACAGCAATGGCGCGACAAGATGGTCGAAGCCGCCGCCGAGGCCGACGAGACGCTGCTCAACCAGTACCTGTCGGGCGAGCCGCTGACCGAGGAGCAGATCAAGCGCGGCCTGCGCAAGCGCACCATCGCCAACGAGATCGTGCCGATGCTGTGCGGCAGCGCCTTCAAGAACAAGGGCGTGCAGAGCATGCTGGACGCGGTGATCGACTATCTGCCCTCGCCCGCCGACGTGCCGGCCATCATGGGCCACACCGAAGACGACCGCGAGGCCGAACGCCATCCCAGCGACGACGAGCCGTTTGCCGCGCTGGCCTTCAAGATCATGACCGACCCCTTTGTCGGCCAGCTGATCTTCTTCCGCGTCTATTCCGGCGTGGTCAAATCCGGCGACGCGGTCTACAACCCGGTCAAGGGCAAGCGCGAGCGCCTGGGCCGCATCCTGCAGATGCACGCCAACGTGCGCCAGGAGATCAAGGAAGTGCGCGCCGGCGACATCGCCGCGGCCGTCGGCCTGAAGGAAGCGACCACCGGCGACACCCTGTGCGACCCCGACAAGGTCATTATCCTGGAGCGCATGAGCTTCCCGGAACCGGTGATCTCGCAGGCAGTGGAACCCAGGACCAAGGCAGACCAGGAAAAGATGGGCATTGCGCTGAACCGCCTTGCGCAGGAAGACCCGTCCTTCCGCGTGACCACGGACGAGGAATCCGGCCAGACCATCATCTCCGGCATGGGCGAGCTGCACCTGGAAATCCTGGTCGACCGCATGCGGCGCGAGTTCGGCGTTGAGGCCTCGGTCGGCAAGCCCCAGGTGGCCTACCGCGAGACCATCCGCCAGCCGGCCAAGGACGTCGAGGGCAAGTTCATCAAGCAATCGGGCGGACGCGGCCAGTACGGCCACGTGGTGCTCAACCTCGACCCGATGCCGCATGGCGGCGGCTATGAGTTCGTCGATGCCGTCAAAGGCGGCGTGGTCCCGCGCGAGTTCATCCCCGCGGTGGACAAGGGCATCCGCGAGACCATGCAGTCAGGCGTGCTGGCCGGCTACCCGGTGGTCGACATCAAGGCCACGCTGGTGTTCGGCTCCTACCACGACGTGGACTCAAACGAGAACGCATTCCGCATGGCCGGCTCGATGGCGTTCAAGGAAGGCATGCGCCGGGCCAGGCCCATCCTGCTGGAGCCGATGATGGCCGTCGAGGTGGAAACGCCTGAGGAATTCACCGGCAACGTGATGGGCGATCTGTCGTCACGTCGCGGCATGGTGCACGGCATGGAAGACATCGCCGGTGGCGGCGGCAAGATCGTGCGTGCCGAGGTGCCGCTGGCCACCATGTTTGGCTACTCCACCACGCTGCGCTCGCTGACGCAGGGGCGCGCGACGTACACGATGGAGTTCAAGCACTATGCCGAGGCGCCGGCCAATGTGGCTGAGGCGGTGATATCGGCGAAACGGGCGGGCTGACGGATTTCCGGAGGCCGAGGTACACGGCCGCGCCGCACTTCGTCGACGCGCCGGCCCTCACCCCAACCCTCTCCCGCTTGCGGGAGAGGGGCCGGGGGTGAGGGCAGGCGCATCAATACCCTTTACCGCAATCAGCAAGCCGCCGTCATCTTGAAGATCCCCTGCGCATTGCCCGCATCAAACCCCAGGTCATAGCGCTGCGGCGCGGCCGCTTCTTCGGCAAAGCGGTCCCGCGTGATGAACTCGTAGAACGATCCCGGCACGTCCCGCTCCACCGTCTCGCCCTGCGCGCCGACGAAGGCGCGGCGCACTGTATCCGCCCGGAACGCGGTCTGCTTCACGCGCCCGCTGCGCGAGACTTCCACCTTGTCCTTCATCGGCCGGCCCAGCTGCTTCTGCTGCTCGGCGAGCGCGAACACGTCGTCGACGCGGTCGGTGGCGTGGTTGAAGGCGTTGCCTTCGGTGGCGACCCAGGCCATCTCCGCCGATTCACTCAGCAGGGTTTCATAGTCGGCCAGCCTCGGCGTGGCGTGCTGGCGCTCGAAGCATGGCACCAGCAGGCCGACCAGCTCGGCGCCGTCGGCCAGGTCCAGTGCGCCGTCGCGCTCCAGCTGCCACAGCAGGGTCTGCGCGCGCGGCGTGAGCGGGTCGGCGGAGGTGCCGGTGACGCGGCTGACGGCGGCGCGGAAGGCGTCGCTGAAACGTTCCGGATGGAATTCGCTGAGGAAGAACTGGGCGATATCCTCGGGCGCGTCGGCATGCGCGTAGGAGCGGCCGGTCATGCCGATGCGGTCCAGCGGATAGGTGCCGTTGAGCACATAGCCGAGCGGGCGCAGGATGCGGGTGAAGGCGGCCTCGCCTTCGGGCAGCGCGCCGTTGTCGCGCCACTTGACCGTGCGCAGCGCGCCGTGGTCGAAGGTGACCTTGCCGCCGGCGGCGGCAACGTCGTCGGTGTAGGCGCGCCCGGTCGGCACGCGCTCGAGGATGCCGCCGAACAGCACCATGTTCAGGGCCTGGGCGATTTCCGCGCGGGTGGCACGGCCCTGCGGGGCCTGCGGCAGATCCGCGGGCAAGCTGACCAGCGCGAGCAGTTGCGCAGCGCGGGTGGCGCCGACGTTGGCGGTGAGGAGCGTGGAGAGTTTGGAGGTCATGGGCGCAAACAGGTGAGCACTGGGAAGGCAGCCGGGCTGGCGACGATCCGCGGGGCAGGATAGGGGCGCTCACATGGCGCGCACAAGCGCGCATTGCGCACAATATTGTGCATGCGGCGCACGACCAGGGTAGCGGTGCGGCCTGGCGCCGCTGTTTATACTGTCAGCCTTCCTTCCCTCGCAGTCCCATGAGAAACGACATCCCCAACCTGGGCGCGCTGCAGGCCTTCGAGGCCTCGGCACGGCTGGGCAGCTTTACCCGCGCCGCGGCAGAGCTGGCGCTGACGCACAGCGCGGTGGGGCGGCAGGTGGCGCAACTGGAGCAGCGCCTGGGCGTGGCGCTGTTCACGCGCGTGCGCCGGCGCCTAGTGCTGACCGATACCGGGCGCGAATACGCCGCGCGCATCCGCCGGCACCTGGACCACCTGCAGCGCGACACGCTGGAAATCACCACCGGCCGGGCCATGGGCTACACACTGGAGCTGGCAGTGGTGCCCACCTTTGCCACCCAATGGCTGATCCCGCGCCTGCCGGACTTTGCGCGTCGCCATCCCAACGTGACGGTCAACCTGTCGGCGCGCTCGCAGCCGTTCTCGTTCCAGGAATGCGCCTATGACGCGGCGATTTACTTCGGCGACCAGTTCTGGCCCGGCACGCGCGGCGGCGTGATCTTCCGCGAAGGGGGCATGGTGCCGGTGTGCAGTCCCGCCTTCCTGGCCGGGCATCCCGTGACCGGCGCCGCCAGCCTGGCGCGCTGCCGCCACCTGCACCTGAGCACGCGCGCCAACGCCTGGCGCGACTGGTACGCGGCACAGGGCTGGGCCTATGACCTGGCCGCCTCGCGCGGGCCACGCTATGAACTGTTCACGATGATGACGGCCGCCGCTGCGGCCGGGCTTGGCATCGGCCTGGCGCCGCGCCTGCTGATCGAGCGCGAGCTGCAGACCGGCCAGCTGGTGATCCCGCTGGCGGGCATGCTGGACGAGCAGCAGGGCTACTACTTTGCCTATCCGGAGGGCCGGCCCGAATCCGAAGCGCTGGCGGCCTTCCGCAACTGGATCCTGGGCCTGTCATCGGCCTGACGGAACCGGCCCGACGCGCTGCAAGCACCGGCGCGGATCGGACTTCCAAAGGAAATCCATGAACCAGCAGGCGCGCAGCGCCACGTTGACGCGCTTTTTTTCCATGCCGCGCGAAAGAATTACCACGGCGGCAGCATGGCAACTTCAGCCCCATGCGTACTGCGCCACAAACGGCGCAGGCATGGTCATTGCGCATGCCATGCATTCCAACGTCTTGCGACAAGGAGCAAAGCATGCCAAACCAACCTCCCATCAGTGAAGGCGCGGCCATCATCGGTTCAGGCGTGGGCGAGGGCCCGGGCCCTGAAGTGATGGCGGCATCGAGCCTTGACGGCACCAAGGCCTATTCATCCGATGGCGAACACGTCGGCAAGATTTCCGAGATCATGCTGGATGTGCCGCACGGCCGCATCGCCTACGCGGTGCTGACCACCGGCGGCTTCCTCGGCATCGGCGACACACTGCACGCCATCCCATGGAATGCGCTGGTCATGGACACCGACGAGAAATGCTTCCGGATTGCCGTGACGGCAGACCGGCTCAAATCCGCACCGGGCTTCAACAAGGACAGCTGGCCGAGCATGGCCGATCCCCAGTGGGGCAGGTCGCTGCATGAGTACTACGGCCGCGACCCATACTGGGTGTCCCCGCCGCTGTAGGCTGCGACTGCGCAGCGCCTACGCCCAGGTTGCAAGCCGCCAGCGCGGCCAGGCCGATACCCGCCATGCCCGGGAACAGGCGCTGCACCGCTCGTGTTCTCAAGGTCGTACATCGCGCCACCAGGCCGCCCTCAAAAAATGAGGCGGCCCGGAAAAATTTCTCTTGTAATGAGATCGATTCCCATTTACTATTCGATCACTGCCTGACGCACGGCGCACCGCCCGACAGGCAGACCGGCCAGGTCCGGCGCCCCGCGGCACGCGGCAGCGACCGAAGCTGGCAGGAACGACAGGATTTCCGGATGCCGCCGCTGCGGCATTCGACACCGACTTTTGTGGGGACCGCTCCGTCACGCGGAGCGTTTGGCAGTAGCCAGTCTTCGGAAGATCGGGAAAGCAACCAGACCCCGCTTTCCCGATCGCGTCTTCCGGTGACAAGCCAGGCCACCTTTTTATTCCGCGCGTCATGCAGGCATGGCGCGCCGCCAGGGGCGGGAGCGCCAGCGCTGATCCGCCCCCTGGCGCTTCAGCCTGAAATCCCGCCAAGCCATCGACGCCGCCCGTGCGCGGCGCCAGGCCGGGCGCCGCCCCGCCCGCGGGGCGCCAGCCGCATGCCAATGCCTTCCGCCATGTCATTCGAGAGCACAAACCCGATCCATCTCAAGCGCGCCGGCCTGAAGGCCACGTCGCCGCGCATGCGGATCCTTGAAGTGTTCCGCACCAGCGCCCGGCGCCACCTGAGCGCCGAAGACGTCTACCGCGTCCTGCTGACGCAGGACGAGGATGCGGGACTGTCCACGGTGTATCGCGTGCTCAACCAGCTGGTGCAGGCCGACATCCTGCTGCGGCACAGCTTCGAGTCCGACCACGCCGTGTTCGAACTCAATGAAGGCGGTCATCATGACCACCTGATCTGCGTCGCGTGCGGCCGCGTGGAAGAATTCCGCGATGAAAGCATCGAGCAGCGCCAGCGCCAGGTAGCCGCCGACAACGCCTTTGTTTTGCGCGAGCACATGCTGGTGCTGTACGGCGTCTGCCCGCAATGCCGGGCCGGCGCCAATGAGGCCGAGCCCACGCCGGAGCTGCCTGCCCGGGCGTAAGCGCGCCGCCGCCTCATGCCGCGCACCTGACGGAGCCAACCATGGAGCGCCTGAACAAGCCGCTGTCCGAACTCAAACGCCTGCTCAACCTGTGCCTGCGGCAGGAACCCGGCTGCCAAGACTGCCAGCTGCGCGCGGTCTGCGTGCACCGGCCCGACCACACCGGCTGCAACTGGAGCGCCGAGGTCGACTTCCCCGAACGCAGCGAAGCCGACGCCGTGCGTCACCTGCGCCAGGCCCGCCGCGTGGTAATGATGGTGCGCGAGCAGTACAACGTGGCGGCGGGCACGGCGGCACAGGCCTGAACCGCAGGTTCAACGTTTGACCGCCGCAGGTTCAACGTTTGACCGCAACACCGCCTGCCGGACGGACGCCCTGCTCCGCCCCCGCCACCGGCCGCAACACCAGCCACACCGCCACGCCGATCAGCGCGCCACCCGCCGCGTACGCCCACGACAGGGCCTCGCCCAGGAACAGCGCGCCCCAGACGATGCCGAACGGCGGGATCAGGAAGGTGACGCTCAGCGAGCGCACCGGGCCCAGGTCGGCAATCAGGCGGTAATACAGGATGTAGGCCAGCGCCGTGCACAGCACGCCCAGCCCCAGCATGGCCGCCCACACGCCGGCGCCGGCAGCGGGCACCGTGTTGTGGCGCCACAGCGCGGCGAGGCAGAAGGGCAGCAGGAACACGGTGGCGCCGACCATGCTGCCGGCGGCGACCAGCCGGCTATCGAGCCCGCCGCGCTGCGTGATCCAGCCCCGCGCGAGAAAGCCGGACAGGCCGTAGCAGGCAGTGGCCACCAGGCAGGCCAGCGCGCCCAGCAGCACGTCCATCGAGAACGCCACCGGTCCGGTGCGGGTCAGCACCGCGACGCCCGCCACGCCCAGCAGCACGCCCAGGGCCTTGGCGCGCGTGAGCCGTTCGGAAAACGCCAGCGCGCCGATCAGCACGCCCATCAGCGGGGTCATGGCATTGAACACGGCCGAATAGCCGGCCGGCAGCCACAACGCGGCGACCGAGTACATGACAAACGGGATACCGGAATTGACCACACCCAGCGCCAGCACCGCCGGCCATTTGCCCTGCATCTCCCAGCGCAGCTTCAGCAGCGGCAGGCATGCCGCCAGAGTGAGCGCGCCGATCAGCACCCGGACGAAGGCAGTCGGCATCGGTCCCAGCACCGGCGCGCCGATGCGGATAAACAGAAAACTGGCGCCCCAGATGGCGGCCAGGGCAAGCAAGCGGGCGAGATCGGCGGGTTTCATCAGGGGAACCGGGAGGCGCCGGGGAAGCCGGCGCGGGTTGAAGGCTGCCGCGATTTGACGCCCGTGCAGCGCATACCGCAAGCCGGATTCGGACCTGTGCCCCGCCGTCGCCACGATGGCGACCCGCTTGCCGCCAGGAATCTAAGTGATGTTGACGGATCTACGACATTTTTGAGCGCCGTTCTCCGCACAATGCTTCGCGTATTCGTCACTTTTCTTACCAAAGGCTTTCGTCATCACCCCACGCTGGAGGGGCGCTGTCACCGAAGCGTGACAAGCCGCCTTCGATTAAACTAAACTCTGGTCTGCGCCAGAGTTAATTGACCCCTCCGACGCATTCCCGACAAGCCGCCAGGGCTCCTGGCGGCTTCTTTTTTGTCCGAATGGTAGAATGCGCCTTATTCGGCGCATCGGCACTGCCAGTCCAACAGGATGACAGGCTGCCGCGCCGCCGGCGTCACAACGCCTGCAAACCCGAAGCTCCGGACAGCGCCTGCGTCAACCGGCGCGGCGTCTGCCGCGTTGCCAGTCCACATGAAACGACAGTTCCTGGGCCTGCTGGCCCGCGTCTACGTCCTGCAATTTGCGCTCGAAGTCCCGGCTACGGTGGCCATGCTTGCCGACATGTTGCTGGAATACGGCTTCCAGGTCGATATCGGCTCAGTGCGCCCGTTGCTGCGCGCCCTGCAAATGGAAGGCTACCTGGAAAGCGTGCTGCGCGACGGCATCGGCCGGGTCTATCTGCTGACCGAGCACGGCCGCGAAGAACTGCAGGCCAGCCGCCGGCGCATCGACGATCTCTACCGCCGTCTGCACGCCGGCCAGCCGGCAACCGACGAAGTGCCGCGCCTGGCCTGATCCGGCCAGGGCGGCCGCCACGGCGCGGGGAGCGTACCCGTTTCTGCGGGCCATTCCCTCGCCGCCGGGCGCGCCTTGTGCCTTACTTCTTCTCCGCCTTCCCTTCGTAGCGCTTGCTCCATTCAGCCAGGATGCGGTCGCGGTTGTCGCTCGCCCAGCGGAAGTCGTTCTTGATCAGGCGCTTCTCGTAGTCGGCGGGCAGCAGCGCGTCGGGCTTGGCAATGCCGGGCACGGCCAGCACGGCAAAGTTTTTCTCATACAGCGCCATCGCTTCGCGCGAGGCCGAGAAGTCCGCCAGCTTGCGCGCGGCGTCCAGGTTCCTGGTGCCCTTGACGATGGCGGTGGCCTCGATGTCCCAGCCCAGGCCTTCGGCCGGCAGCACGATATCGATCGGCGCGCCTTCCTTCTTCGACTTCATGGCACGGTACTCGAAGGCAATGCCGATCGGGAACTCGCCCTGCGCAGCCATCTTGCACGGCTTGGAGCCCGAGTGCGTGTACAGGCCAATGTTCTTGTGCAGGGCGTCCATGTACTGCCAGCCCTTCTGCTCGCCCATCATCTGCAGCCAGGCGCTGACGTCGAGGAAGCCCGTGCCCGACGAGGCCGGGTGCGGCATCACCACCTTGCCCGCATAAATCGGCTTGGCCAGGTCGGCCCACGAGGTCGGCTTGGGCAGGCCTTGCTTCTGCGCCTCCACGGTGTTGAAGCAGATCGCCGCGCCCCACACGTCCATGCCGACCCATGCCGGCGGGTTGGCCGGGCTGCGGTACTTGGCATCGATCGCGGCCAGGTTCTTCGGCGCGTATGGGTCGAGCATGCCTTCCTTGTCCAGGATCGCCAGGCTGGAGCCGGCCAGGCCCCACACCGCGTCGGCGCGCGGCGCGGCCTTTTCCGCCAGCAGCTTGGCGGTGACGATGCCGGTGGAGTCGCGCACCCACTTGATTTCGATATCGGGATGCACCTTCTCGAACGCGGCCTTGTAGGCGGCGATCTGGTCGGCTTCGAGCGCGGTGTAGACCGTCAGCACGGTGGCGGCGCTGGCGTTGCCGGCCAGCAGCGGCAGGGCGGCCGCGGCGGCAAGCGCCGCGACAAGGTTGGTGATGCGGGACATGGTTTCTCCTTGGGTTCGGTGAGTGTTCCGGAATGCAGGGGTACGGCGAATCGGGCAAAAAATCCGGCAAAAATCAGCCGGCGCGCCAGCGCTGGGCGCGGCGCAGCCAGCCGGCCGAGACCGCGTGCAGCAGCAAGGCCGCCAGCACCGAGGTCAGCAGGATCAGCGTCGACATCGCGGCAGCGGGCGCGGTGTCGCCGGCATCGTCCATGTTCAGCACCGAGATCGCGGCCAGCACGGTGTCGGGGCTGTACAGGAAGATCACCGCCGAGACCGTGGTCATCGACGACACGAAGAGGTAGCGGAAGATATCGAGCAGTGCCGGCAGGCACACCGGCACGGTCACGCGCCAGCATGTCACCAGCGACGCCACCCCGAGCGACAGCGCCGCGGCCTCGAACTCGTGGTCGAGCTGGCGCAGCGCCGCGGCCGCAGTCAGGTGGCCGGTGGTGTAGCAGTGCGCCACGTTGCACAGCACCAGCAGCGCCAGGGTGCCGTACAGCGCGTGCAGCGGATTGCCGGGCGCGTTGAAGAAGAACACATAGCCCAGGCCCAGCACCAGCCCCGGCACCGCCATCGGCAACAGGAAGCCCGCGCGCAGCACACCGTGCAGCCAGGCCGGGCCACGCGTGCGCAGCGTCAGCCAGGCACCCAGGAAGATCGCCGCCGTGCCCGCCAGCGCGGTCAGTGCCGACAGCTTCAGGCTGTTGCGGTAGGCCAGCCAGCCGCCGCCGTCCATGTTGTCGAAGTCGTAATGCGCCAGCGTCAGGCCCAGGTTGTAGGGCCACAGCTTGACCAGCGACGCGCCCACCGCGGTTGCGATCACTGCCAGCAGCGCGGCACTGACCAGCGCCACCAGCAGCAGGCACACGCTGTCGCGGCCGCGCTCGGGCGCCGGCACATACACCTGTGCGCGGCTGCCCATCTGGGTGCGCTGGCGCTGCTGCATTGCCATGTCCACGGCAAAGGTCAGCAGCGCCGGCGCCAGCAGCAGCATGCCGATCAGCGCACCGCGATCGAACTGCTGCTGCCCGACCACCGCCTTGTACGCTTCCAGCGCCAGCACCGGATAACCGCCACCCACCACCTTGGGTACGCCAAAGTCCGTGATCACCAGCGTCAGCACCAGGCAGGCGGCGGCGAACAGGCCCTGGCGAACGCCCGGCAGCGTGACCGTGCAGAAGGTGCGCCACGGGCTGGCGCCCATCGCGCGCGCCGCCTCATAGAGGCGCGCATCGGCCAGCGACAGCGTCGCCACCAGCACCATCAGCGCATGCGGGAAGGTGTAGAAGGCCTCGCCCAGCACGATGCCCCAGAAGCCATAGATGCCGCCCTGCCCGAAGGCGCCGCGAAAGATGCCCTGGTTGCCGAACAGGTAGACCAGCGCGATCGCCGGCAGCAGCGACGGCGCAAACAGCGGCAGCAGCGCAACGCCGCGCCAGAGTGGCCGCAGTGCGATGCAGGAACGCTGCAGCGCATAGGCAAAGCCAAATGCCAGCGGCACCACCAGCACCACCACTGCCAGCGACACCGCCACGCTGCGGCCGAGCATCGGCACGAAGTTGGGGCTGGTCACCAGCGCCGCCATGCGCGCGCCCAGCGCCCATTGGCCCGCCGCATCGAACCAGGCCTGGCGGAACAGCGCCAGCAACGGCAGCAGCAAGCCGACGGCCAGCCCGGCCAGCCAGAGCCACTTCATTGCGGCCGGGGCACCGTGCGCCAGCCGGGAGACCAGCCCGGTGCCGCGCGGCGAGGCTGCCGGCGTAGCTTCGGGCAGGACGGCAGTGGCCGCGCGCATCATGCAAACACCCGCAACGCCTGAGCCGGCAGCGCAATCCAGAACTTGTGGCCGCCCGCGTCGGGCAGCCGGTGCCGCGCCTCGCGCGCCACGTCGGCAAACAGGGCGAGCCCTGGCAGGCGGTCCGCTTCCAGCGCCAGCCGGTAGCGGTTGCCGAGATAGGTCTGGTCGACCACGCGCGCCAGCAGCCGGTTGGGCTCGGCGGGATCCGGGTCCAGCCGCACCGCTTCCGGGCGGCAGCACAGCCGGCCGGCGGATGCCGCCGGCTGCGGCGAGTCGACCAGGAAATCGACGGCCTGGCTGCCCTCGCCAACGGTGAAGCGCCCGGCCTGCGCGCTGCGCCCCGGCAGCCAGTTGGCCTGCCCGACAAAACCGGCGACAAAGGCCGACGCCGGCTGCTCATAGATCTCGGCGGGAGTGCCGGCCTGCACGATGCGCCCGCCGTCCATCACGGCAATGCGGTCGGCCATGGTCATGGCCTCTTCCTGGTCGTGGGTGACCATCACGGTGGTGATGTTCAGTCTGCGCTGCAGCTGGCGCAGTTCCAGCCGCAGGTGTTCGCGCACGCGGGCGTCCAGTGCCGACATCGGCTCATCGAGCAGCAGCAGCGAAGGCGCCGGCGCCAGCGCACGGGCCATCGCCACGCGCTGCTGCTGACCACCGGAGAGCTGGCCCGGGAACTTGCGCTCGCTGCCGGCCAGGCCGACCAGGCCGAGCATCTCGGCCACGCGCGCGTCGCGGTGCGTGCGCCCCATGCCGCGCCCGTGCAGGCCATAGGCCACGTTCTGCGCCACGGTCAGGTTGGGAAACAGCGCATAGGACTGGAACAGGATGCCGTAGTCGCGTGCCTGCGGCGGCAACCCGGTCAGTTCACGCGCGCCGGCATGGATGCGTCCTGCGTCCTCGCGCTCAAGTCCCGCGTGATGCGCAGCAGCGTGGTCTTGCCGCACCCGGACGGGCCCAGCAGGCACAGCAGCTCGCCCTGCCCGACCGACAGCGACACGCTGTCCAGCGCCACAAAGCTGCCAAAGCGCTTGGTGACCTGCTCCACCGCCAGGAACGCCCGGCCCTCCCCGGACTTGCCTGCCTGCATGACCGAATCTCCGCAAATCTCCATTGAATCGGTCGCCAGCATAGGCAGCGCAGATGCCAGCCGTGTGGCAGATCGGCAAAGTATTTCGATGGAGGTATCGGGGGATTTGGGATTGGGCAGCGGCGCGGGCATGCCGGCAAGTTATGAATGGTGCCCCTGGACGATTATGACTCGCGCAGCGCAGTGGCGCCCGCGGACGTGGGGGCCGGCACCCCAATCCCCTTTTCCAGGATCTCGCGCAGCGCCTGCTGCGGCACCGCCTGGCTGAACAGGAACCCCTGCAGCCCGTCGCACCCCTGCGCCTGCAGGAACTCGAACTGCGCCGCCGTCTCCACCCCTTCGGCAATCACCTTGAGATGCAGCTGGTGGCCCAACGCGATGATCGCCGCGGCCACCGCCTGGTCGTGGCCGGGCGTGGCCACGTCGTCGACAAAGGACTTGTCGATCTTGAGCCGGCTGATTGGCAGCCGGGTCAGGTAATTGAGCCCGGAGTAGCCGGTGCCGAAGTCGTCGATCGACAGCCCCACGCCCAGCTCGCGCAGCCGGCGGAAGGTCTCGATGGTGGTCTCGCCGCCGTCGACCAGGATGCCTTCGGTGACCTCGATCACCAGCCCCTGCGGCGGCAGGCCGGCCTGCTGCAGGCAGTGCGCCACGGTATCGGGGAAGTTGGCCTGGCGCAGCTGCAGCGGCGAGATATTGACCGCGACCTCGATCTCGCGGCCCAGCGCCTGGCGCAGCGCCTGGATTTCGCGGCAGGCGGTGGCCAGGGTCCATTCGCCCAGCGGCGCCACCAGTCCGCTCTGCTCGGCGATGGGGATGAACTCGGCCGGCTGCATGGCGCCGCGTTCCGGGGTGTTCCAGGCAATCAGCGCCTCGACGCCGGTGATGGCCAGCGTCGCGGCATCAACGATCGGCTGGTAGCGCAGCCGGAACTCATCGCCAGCGAGCGCGCGCCGCAGCAGCCCTTCAATGGTGAAGCGCGCCAGCGAGGCCTCGGCCATGGCGCTGGCAAAGCGGCGCAACTGCGCGCGCCCGTCGTGCTTGGCCGCGTAGACGGCCGAGTCAGCAGCCTTGAGCAGCTCGGTCAGGCTATCGCCATCGTCCGGGAAGATCGCCATGCCGATCGATGGCGTCACGCGCAGGCGCTGGCCGCCGGCCTGCAGTTCTTCATTGACACGCGCCTGGATCTTGGCGGCAATCAGCTCGGCTTCGCTGTCGTGGCGCAGGCCGCCCAGCACCACGCCGAATTCATCGCCGCCCATGCGCGCCACCAGGTCACCCTGTCGTACCGTGCCCTTGAGGCGGTCTGCCATGGTGCGCAGCACGTCATCGCCGACCGGGTGGCCGAGCGAGTCATTGATGTGCTTGAAATGGTCCAGGTCGAGCAGCAGCAGGGCCACGCGCTCGCCGTGGGTGCGCGCATGCAGCAGCAGCGCCTGCGCGCGTTCGCTCAGCTCGGCGCGGTTGGGCAGGCCGGTCAGCGGATCGTGCAGCGCCAGATGACGGATGTACTCGTCGACGCGGCGGCGCTCGGTCAGGTCGTAGCCGATGGCCTGGTAGCCAGGCGACGGCGCGGACCGGGGCACCTCGGCACCATCGGCACCATCGGCGGGACCGGCAGGCGCTGCGTCAGCGGCTGGCGCCTCGATGGGCGCCGGCAAGGCGAACACCGCCAGCTGCACCGGCATGCGCGAGCCGCCCTTGCGCACCCAGGTCCATTCGCGCTCGTCGGTCAGGCCAAGCCGTGCCTTGGCCACCAGCGCGGGCAGCCCCGGCGGCACCGGCTCGCCCAGTTCGCGACTGAGCACACGGGCGTGGTCGGCCAGTTCGTCAGCAACATGCAGGCCGGTCATGCGCATGTGGCCGACCAGTTCCGCGGCGTTGTACCAGAGCATGCGCTGGCCTGCCGCGTTGATGCCGGTGATCAGCCCGTCCTCATCGAACGTGATCACGCAGAAGGCGGCATGGTCGAGCAGCCCGGCATAGCGCGCGGCCTGCACCGCGGCGGCCTGCTGGGCGCGCCGTTCCGGCTCCAGGTCAGTGACCGCCCACAGCCAGTGCGCGGTGCCGCCGTCGGCCACAGGCAGGCGCGCGGCGCTGGCGCGCAGCGCGAAGCGGCTGCCGTCTGCGCGCACGCCCGCCAGTTCACGGTGGGCCTCGGCCCCTGCCGCGGCGCCACTGGGGACTAGGCCGGTGGCGCCGGGAACCAGGGTGTCCAGGCCGCGCCCGGCCAGTGCCGCCGGATCGGCGCCGAACAGTTGCCCCGCCCGCTCGCTCGCGCGCACCACCACGCCCTGTGCATCGGCCAGCAGGAAGCCGTCGGCCGACTGCGCCATGCACGCCTGCAGCATGGCGTTGTCATCTTCCCAGGCATGGACGGCCTGCGCTTCGCGCTGGCGCGCGGCGCGGCCCTGGCGTGCCAGTGCATGGGTGAGCCACGCCAGCAGCAGCGTGGCCAGCGTGCCCGCGGCCAGCACCAGATACGCCTGCCGCGGGCCATGCGCGGCTTCGAAGGCGGGGCGCGTGGCGCCGTGCAGCGTCCAGGTGACGCCGCCATACTGGAGCTGGCGCTCGCCCTGCAGCAGCGCGGCACTGCCATCCTCGCGGCGCTCGCCCTCGGTCGGCCCGCCGGACAGCATCGGCCCGGGAGCGGCCGGGGAGCCCTCGTACAGCGACAACTCCAGTTCCGCCGCCGGGGCACCGACCGCGCGCATCAGGTCGCCCAGACGCAGCGACACGTAGACATAGCCGATCACCGCCTGGCGCCGCTGCGCCACCGTGCTGACCGCCGCCTCGCCGGCGTAGACTGGCAGGAATACCAGCGCGCCTTGCTGGCGCTGCGCCGGATCGCCTTCGCGGATCAGTGCCAGGCCTGGAGTGAGCCGCGGTTCGCCGCTGTCGCGGGCGGCTTCCAGCGTCGCCCGGCGTGTCGGCTCGGACAGCATGTCAAAGCCGGCGGCGCGCGTGTTGCGCCCGTCCAGCGGCTCGATATAGAAGATCGGTGCGTACAGGTCGCGCTTGCCGCCGGGATGAATGTCGTAGTCGGCAAGGCCGTCGGCACGGGCGGCCTGCACCAGCCGCGGCACCCGCTGCAACGGCGTGAGCGGCGCGTAGCCGATCGACTGGGTGCCGGCGGGCAGGTCGTCGAGCTGGGCGGCATAGAGATAGTCGCGCCACTGCGCGCGCGAGGTGTCGGGGTTGGCGGTCAGCACGGCGGCCACGCCGCGCAGCAGGCGTTCGTTCTCCAGCATGCGCTCGCGCAGCGCGCTGCCGGCCTGTCCCAGCAGCGCATCGAAATGCTGCTGCGCCTCGCGGCGCTCGAGCCGCTCCGCCTGCAGCCAGGCCCCAGCCGTCATCAGCGCGCCGCCGGCCGCGACCAGCAATGACAACAAGGCAGGGGAAAGCGAAGTCAGTCTCATGGTCGATCGGTTCCGGCATGCAGCAGGGGCGTGCCGTCTGCGTGGACGTGCCTTCGCATTAACGGGGGACTATACCGTGGCACAGGCAGCGCGCACACCCCCGCCGGGGATGAACCCGTTCGGGGGAAGACCGCATGCCCCACCAAGTCGGGGTATGGTAGGGTTGCACCGGAGATGCCCCCCAAGTATGCGACAGTCCGCGCCACTGGCGCCCCAACTGCGCCCTACATGCCCGTCTACACACCCACGCTGAAAGCGCGCATTGCGATCATCACCACCGTGCTGGCCGCGGTGTTCGGCACCGGCATCGTACTGACCGCCCTGTACGATGCCCACCGCGACCTGCACGATGCGCTGCAGGTCCAGCAGGACTCCGTCGTCAAGCTGACCGCCAGCCAGCTCGACACCGCCATGAACGACCGCATCGTGCTGCTCTCGCACCAGGCTGCGCAACTCAGCGGCCTGCTGGCGCAGGCGCACGGCGCACAAGCCGCCGCGGTGCGCGAGCGGGCGCTGGATACGCTGTCCGCAGCGATCCCGGTGCCGGCCGCGTTCAACGCGCTGCTGGTCGCCGACATGCAGGGCAACATCGTCAGCAACCGCGGCGCCGGGGCAGAGATTGGCGACCGCAGCTATTTCCGCGAGGCCGCCCGCTCGCTCGCGCCCGTGGTGTCGCCGCCCATCCGCTCGCGCACCAGCGGCCAGATGGGGGTGATGATGGCGGTGCCGGTGCTGGCGCCGAACCAGACCTTCGTCGGCCTGGTGGGCGGCTGGCTGGATCTGTCCAGCGCCAACTTCCTGGTCGAGATCCTGCACAACCGCCTCGGCACCACCGGCTACTACTGCCTGGTGTCGGCCGGCCCCGAGCCGGTCTACGTCCGCCATCCCGACCCCGCGCAGGCGCGCCAGCCGGCGCTGGCCGTGGCCGATACCTGCGGCGAGGATGACAGCCCCGCGCCGCTGGAATTCATCACGCCGGCGCGGCCGGTGATCGCGCGCTACCTGATGTCGAGCACCGGCTGGGAACTGGTGGCGCTGCTGCCCGCGCGCGAGGCCTACGCACCGCTGCACCAGATGCAGCAGCGCTTCCTGGGCATGGCCGGGGTGGCCATGGCGGCGGTGGCCCTGCTGATCTGGCTGGCGGTGCGGCGCCAGCTGGCGCCGCTGGCGCGCCTGCACAAGGTGGTGCAGGCCAGCGCCAACGACCTGTCCGCGTTCGAGCGGCTGCCGACACGGCAGCAGCGCGACGAGATCGGCGACCTGACGCGCGCCTTCATCAAGCTGATGCGCGACGTGCGCGAGCGCCGCCAGGCGCTGGACCGCAGTGAACGGCGCCTGCGCGCGGTGACCGATACGCTGCCGTCGCTGCTGGCCTTTATCGACACCGATGAGCGCTATGTATTCAACAACCAGGCCTACGAGCGTGTCTTCGGCCTGAAGCCGGAGCAACTGCGCGGCAGGCACGTGCGCGAAATCCTGGGCGAGACCCGCTACGCGCGCGTGCAGCCATTCATGCAGCGCGCGCTGGCGGGCACCGCGGTGACCTTCGAAACCGAAGACAGCGATCCCGAATACCACTGCATGGAGAGCAGCCTGCGCCCGGAATGGAGCGCCGACGGCAGCGAGGTGGTGGGCGTGCATATCCACGTGCAGGACATCACGAAGCGCAAGCTGGAGACGCAGCGCCTGGCGCGCATGTCGCGCACCGACCACCTGACGCAGCTGATGAACCGCAGCGCATTCGAGGGCCAGCTGCACGCGGCGATGGTGCGCAGCCGCGAGCATGGCACGCTGATGGCCCTGCTGTACCTGGACATGGACCGCTTCAAGGCCGTCAACGATATTCACGGCCACGCCGCCGGTGACCAGCTGCTGCAGACCTTTGCCCAGCGCGTGCGCCGCTGCGTGCGCGAGCGCGACACCGTCGCCAGGCTGGGTGGCGACGAGTTCGCGGTGGTGCTCGAAGACATGACCCAGCCCGCCGCGGCACGCCGCGTGGCACAGGCCATCCTGCAGGCGATGGACGAGCCCTTCGACTTCGAGGGCGTGTCCGCCGACGTGGACGTCAGCATCGGCGTGGCGCTCTATCACGGCGGCGCGGCGCTGGACCGCGAACTGATGCGGCTGGCAGACGTGCTGCTATACCGCGCCAAGGGCGCGGGCCGCGGGCGCTATGAGATCGGCCCGCCGGAACTGGCGGGCGAGCTCAGCCCGCAGTAGGCAGCCCCGGCCGAGGGCTCAGTGGATGGTGCCGCCGGGCTTGTCCGACGCCGCGCCGCCGGCCCCCTCGGGCTCGAAAGGCACGTGGCGGCCATCGCTGGACTGGTAGCCCAGTTGCGCATCGGCGCCCAGCATCTTCTCCCACGCGATCATGGCCTCGGCCACCGCATCGGGCGCGCCCTTGAACACCACCACGTCGTTGCCGCAGCCGGGGCATTCGCCGCCGAACACGGCATCGATGCCGGGCAGGCCCGGCACGTCGAGCGCGTCGAATTGCGCGAACGCGGTCTTGCAGTGCCCGCAGACCAGCTGGGCAGGGCGCAAGGCCTCAATCTTTGCGCGTGCCTGTGCCGCACGCTCCTCGGGGGTACCCCGCCGTTTTGCCTCGCCCATGATGTGCCTTCCTTCCCCGTGCTGCCGGTGTGTGTTTGCATCGGCCCCGCCAGTGTGGCCGGACCGTGCCTGTTAGATGCGCAATGCGGGCCAGTGGTGCCCGGCCATTGTCGCAGGTGACGGCTGCGCTGTGTGCGTGCCGTCGCCAATCTGCTTCCCCCAGCCGGCATTGTAACCAGCGCGGCGCAGCAAATACCGGGCCGACAGGAACCCGCAGCGCCTGCTATTGTGGATAACGATGCCCCGTGCGGGCGCGGATGCGCCGCTTCCGGCACCGCGGGCCTCTCCCTCTACCGGCGCCAACGCTGGTGCTGGCTATTCCCGGTTCCATCCACCTACCCCCGAAGGAGGACGTTCCATGATCCGACCCACCGTGCAGGAAAACGCCGCCCGCTACGCCGACTGCATTGCCGCCTGCAATGCCGCAGCCGCTGCCGCACTCAAGTGCGCCGCGGCCTGCCTGGAAGAACAGGACGTGCGCAAGATGGCGCGCTGCATCGCGCTGGACATGGATTGCGCCGGCATCGCCCAGCTGGCCGCGTCCTACATGCTGCGCAACAGCGAGTTCGCGCCGCTGGTGTGCGAAGACTGCGCCGAAGTCTGCAAGTGGTGCAAGGAAGAATGCGAGCACCATGACACCGAGCACTGCCAGGAATGCGCCCGCGCCTGCGCAGCCTGCATGGAGCAGTGCCTGAAGATGACGGCTTAGCGCTCCCCGCCCGGTTCCTGCTGCCCCTGCGGCGGGTCGGCCAACGCGACGAAGGCATCGATCAGCCTGGCGCCGCGCCGCTCGCGCAGGCAGTAGAGATACTCGTGCAGGCAGGGCGAGGCATCGGTGAAGCCCAGCACGCGCAGGTCCGGATGGCTCGGCACCTCGTGCCGGGCGATCACCGATACGCCCAGGTTGCGTATCACCGCCTCGCGGATCGACTCCCGGCTGCCGATCTCCATCTGCGCGGCGGGGCTCACGCGCGCCTGCGCCAGCATGTCTTCGGTGGCGATGCGCGTGGTCGACCCGAGCTCGCGCATCAGCAGGCGGCAGCCCGCCAGCGCACTGACGGCCACTTCGGTGTGCCCGGCCAGCGCATGGGTGCGGTGCACCACCAGCATCAGCGGATCCACGCCCAGCAGCACGCGCGACAGGCGCGCATCGTCCACCCGCTGCGACGAAGTAGCGATGTCGACGCGGTATTCCTGCAGCGCTGCCAGCACTTCCTGCGAATTGCCCGTCACCACGCTGACATCGATGGCCGGAAAGCGCTCGCTGAAGCCGCGGATCAGCTCCAGCACATAGTAGGGCGCGGTCGCGCCCACGCGCAGGCTGCCGGTGCGCAGGTCGCCCGAATGGCGCAGGAAGAAATCGATCTCGGTTTCCTGCTGCACCAGCGCCTCGACGCGCGGCAGCAATGCCAGCCCCGCATCTGACAGCGCCAGGCGGCGCCCGCCGCGGTGGAACAGCTCGACCCCGTAGGCGTCTTCCAGTGCGCGGATCTGCGCGGTGATGGTGGGCTGCGACAGGCCCAGGCGCTTGGCGGCCTGCGTGACGCTGCCGATGCGGGCCACCATGAAGAAGGACTTGAGCTGGGCGATGAGCATGCGGCCGAGGGATGTCGCTAAGGGCAAGGCAAGGCGGCGAGCGCCTGGGCGCCGGCCACGGTGAAGCGGTATTCTAAGGGACTGCACCAAGCCACCCGGTCCAACCGTCCGCTGCCTTGCATAGGAGTCTGCCCATGTCTGACCCGTCCACCTCCGCCACCCGCATCGAGAAAGACAGCCTGGGCGATGTGCCCGTGCCCGCCGACCGGCTGTGGGGGGCGCAGACCGAGCGCTCGCGCCAGAACTTCCGCATCGGCAATGAGAAGATGCCGCCGGCGCTGATCGAGGCCTTTGCCATCCTCAAGCTGTGCGCGGCGCGCGCCAATGGCGAGCTTGGCGTGCTCAAGCCCGAACTGGCGCACGCGATCGAACAGGCCGCGACCGAGGTCATCGAGGGCCGCTGGCCTGAGGAGTTCCCGCTGTCGGTCTGGCAGACCGGGTCCGGCACGCAGACCAACATGAACCTGAACGAGGTCATCGCGAACCGCGCCATTCAATTGCTGGGCGGCAAGGTCGGCAGCAAGGCGCCGGTGCATCCGAACGACCACGTCAACGCCAGCCAGTCCTCCAACGACAGCTTCCCCACCGCGATGCATATCGCCGCCACGCGCGCGATCCGGCAGGAACTGTTGCCGGCGCTGGAGCAGCTGCAGCAGACCTTTGCGCGCAAGGTCGAGGCCTTTGCCGATATCGTCAAGGTTGGCCGCACCCATCTGCAGGATGCCGTGCCGCTGACGCTGGGGCAGGAGTTCTCGGGCTACATGACGCAGGTGGCCGATGCGCAGTCGCGCCTGCAGCAGGCCATGCTGCGCGCCATGCCGGTGGCGCAGGGCGGCACCGCGGTAGGCACTGGCCTGAACGCCCCGCACGGCTTCGCCGCGGCGTTCGCGCGGGCGCTGGCCGACTACACCGGCCTGCCGTTCGAACCCGCGCCCAACCGCTATGCGCTGCAGGCCTCGCACGATGCGCTGGCCGACCTGTCCGGCGCGCTCAGCACCACGGCCTCGTCATTCCTGAAGATCGCGCGCGACTTCATGCTGCTGGGCTCGGGGCCGCGCGCCGGCTTTGCCGAGCTGGTGCTGCCGGCCAACGAGCCGGGCTCATCGATCATGCCGGGCAAGGTCAACCCGACCCAGGCCGAGGCGCTGGCGATGGTGTGCTGCCGCGTGATCGGCAACCACACCACGGTGACGCTGGCCAACGGGCTGGGCACGCTGGAGCTGAACGCCTACAAGCCGGTGATCATCTACAGCCTGCTGCAGTCAGTGAGCCTGCTGGCCGGTGCCGCGTCGAGCTTTGCCGAGCATATGGTGGAAGGCGTCGAGGCCGACCGCGAACGCATCGCCGAACTGCTGGAGCGTTCGCTGATGCCGGTGACCGCGCTCAACCCGCATATCGGCTACGACAAGGCCGCGGAGATCGCCAAGCTGGCGGTCAAGCGCAACCTGTCGCTGCGCGAGGCGGCGATTGCGTCGGGGCATGTCACCGAGGCGCAGTTTGCCGAGTGGATCGACCTGAAGGGGATGACGCGGGAGGTGTAGCGGGGGTGTAGCAGAGATGCGCCCCGGCACGGAACCGATCCGCGCCGGGGCAGGCCGGCCTCAGCCGACGAAAGCCTTTTCCAGCACGAAATGGCCGGGATGGCTCATATTGCCTTCGGCAAAGCCGCGCTCTTCCAGGATGCCGCGGACGTCCTTGAGCATGTCAGGGCTGCCGCACAGCATGATGCGGTCGTTCTCCAGCGAGAACGGCTCCACGCCCAGGCGCTCGAACAGCTCGCCCGAGGCGATCAGGTCGGTGATGCGGCCGCGGTTGTCGAACTCTTCGCGCGTCACGGTCGGGAAGTACACCAGCTTTTCGCGCACCAGATCGCCCAGGTGCTCGTGCTGTGGCAGGTGTTCCTGGATCAGCTCGCGGTAGGCCAGTTCTTCCACGAAGCGGCAGGTGTGCGTCAGCACGACCTTGTCATAGCGTTCGTAGACCTCCGGATCGCGGATGATCGACAGGAACGGGGCCAGGCCGGTGCCGGTGGCCAGCAGCCACAGCGTCTTGCCGGGCAGCAGGTTGTCCACCAGCAGCGTGCCGGTCGGCTTCTTGCCGACGAAGATCTGGTCGCCCTCGCGCAGGTGCTGCAGGCGCGAGGTCAGCGGGCCGTCGGGCACCTTGATGCTGAAGAATTCCAGCGTTTCCTCATAGTTGGCGCTGGCAATGCTGTAGGCGCGCAGCAGCGGGCGACCGTTCACTTCCAGCCCGACCATGGCGAACTGGCCGTTTTCAAAGCGAAAACCAGGGTCGCGCGTGCAGGTAAAGCTGAAAAGGGTGTCAGTCCAGTGATGGACGGAAAGGATGGATTGCTGGTTCAGGTTACTCATGGCGAAACGCGGGATACAGCGGGAGGATGCAGCGCCAAAGACGGCTGGAAAGGAAGAATCTTAACGCATGCTTGGGGGCGGCGCAGGCGGAGCCTGCAATGCCAGCGCGGGATTTCCGGGATGCGCAAGGCAGTGCGGCCTATGCGGCACGTGCTGTATTGTTGATTTATTCTGTTCAATCCATTTATTTTCCACGTATTTATCCAGGTGCAGCCAACATCGATCATGGAGCCATCTACTCTGCTCCCTCTGACAAGGAAACTGCCATGACCCCCACCCCGGTTACCTCCCGCCGCGCCGCGCTCGTCACCGGCGCCTCCCGCGGCATCGGCCGCGCCATCGCGCTGCGGCTGGCCGCCGACGGCTTCGACGTGGCCATTGGCTATGCCGGCAGCGCCGCCCGGGCCGAAGAGACAGTGGCGGCGGCGCGTGAGGCCGGCGTCAATGCCATCGCCATCCAGGGCGATGTGGCGCAGGCGCCAGACGTGGCACGGCTGTTCGATGCCGCGCAGCAGGCGTTCGGCCGGCTCGACGTGGTCGTCAACAGCGCCGGCATCATGCCGATAGCGCCGGTTGCGCCGGCCAGCCTGGACGCCTTCGACCAGACCATCGCCACCAACCTGCGCGGCGCTTTCCTGGTGCTGGGCGAGGCCGCCGCACGGCTGGGCGAAGGCGGGCGCATCATTGCGCTGTCGACCAGCGTGATCGCGCGCGCCTTCCCCGGTTACGGTCCCTATATCGCCGCCAAGGCAGGCGTGGAAGGTCTGGTGCGGGTCCTGGCCAACGAACTGCGCGGGCGCGGCATCACCGTCAATGCGGTAGCGCCGGGGCCGGTCGCGACCGAACTGTTCCTCGACGGCAAATCGGAAGCGCAGGTGGCGCAGCTGTCCAAAGTGGCGCCGCTGGAGCGGCTGGGCACGCCCGAGGACATTGCCGCGGCGGTGTCGTTCCTGGCCGGGCCGGATGGGGCCTGGGTGAATGCGCAGGTGGTGCGCGTGAACGGGGGCTTTGCCTGAGCCGTTGCCCGCCCGCCGGAAGTCAGCCCCCGGGCGTCGGCAAGGACAGATCGCAGCGCTGGCGCGCCAGCGCGTCGCGCGAGTAGCCGTGGCGCACGCGCAGCTGGTGCTCCACGGCGTCGGCCTGGTCCAGGCAGGCGAAAACCAGGTCGTCTTTTACGCGCTGCGAAACGCCTTTCAGGCGCGGCGCTTCATACGCGACCTGGCGCGCGCGGCAGCGCAGGAACAGCAGCGTTTCCTGCGAGGCTGTGATCAGTTGGTCGTGCTCGATCCGCTTGCATTCGACCAGGTCCTGGGCCAGGGCGCTGGCGCCGGCAAAGAGCAAAGGCAGGCACAGCCATCGACGCAACGAGCGGTGCATGGCAAACGGGAGGCGCAGTAGGCCAGTTGAGGGTCCGGCTCGCATCATTGCCCAGACCTGCGCACAGTGCAAGCCGCAGCGCACGCAATACCCTGTTGTGGCCGCGGCCAGACGGACCGCAGCCGGATTCAGTGTCCAGCCACATGGACAATCGCCCGCAAACCCTGATGGCTGCGTCGACCCGCCGGTCCATGCTGCTTGCAGCACACCCGCGGGGGTGGGCAGGTCCGGCGGATCGGGCTACGCTTCGACGGCAAATGCGCCGCAGTGCGCGCCAGTTCACGCCCCAGACCGACGGGCTCCCGCCCGGCCTTCCCCGTGTTCCCCCTTGCCGCCCACCGTTCCGGTGGCCTGCGGCCGCCATGTTTCCGGCATCTGCCGCCAGCACTGCGCAGCGCGACCTGACCCGCGGCTGCCCTGCGCCGCCCTGACTGCAAGACAACAACATGACCGATCTCACCGCTACCCCAGCCCAGACGGCCGCCCCGAGCCGCGAAGAAGTGCGCAAGCGCATCTACGCCATCGTCGCCGCCTCGTCGGGCAACCTGGTCGAATGGTTCGACTTCTACGTCTACGCCTTCTGCGCGATCTACTTCGCGCCGTCGTTCTTTCCCAAGTCCGATCCCACCGCGCAGTTGCTGAACACCGCCGGCGTGTTTGCCGCCGGCTTTCTGATGCGGCCTATCGGCGGCTGGCTGTTCGGCACCATCGCCGACCGCCACGGCCGCAAGAACTCGATGCTGATCTCGGTGATCATGATGTGCGCCGGCTCGCTGCTGATTGCCTGCCTGCCCACCTATGCCAGCATCGGCAACTGGGCGCCGGCGCTGCTGCTGCTCGCGCGGCTGATCCAGGGCCTGTCGGTCGGCGGCGAATACGGCACCACCGCCACCTATATGAGCGAGGTGGCGCTGCGCGGTCGGCGCGGCTTCTTCTCGTCGTTCCAGTATGTGACGCTGATCGGCGGCCAGTTGCTGGCGGTGCTGGTGGTGGTGATCCTGCAGCAACTGCTGGACGAGGCCGAACTGAAGGCCTGGGGCTGGCGCATCCCGTTCGTGGTCGGCGCGGTCACCGCGGTGGTGGCGCTGTTCCTGCGCCGCACGCTGCACGAGACCTCGTCGGCGGCTACCCGCGGCAGCAAGGAGGCCGGCAGCGTGGCCGCGCTGTTCCGCCACCACAAGGCAGCCTTCTTCACGGTGCTGGGCTATACCGCGGGCGGCTCGCTGATCTTCTACACCTTCACCACGTACATGCAGAAGTACCTGGTCAACACCGCCGGCATGTCGATCAAGACCGCCAGCTATGTGATGACGGGCTGCCTGTTCCTGTACATGTGCATGCAGCCCGTGTTCGGCGCGCTGTCCGACCGCATCGGCCGGCGCACCAACATGCTGCTGTTCGGCGCGCTGGGTGCGCTGGCCACCGTGCCGATCCTGACCGCGCTGGGCACGGTCAGCAGCCCTGAGCTTGCCTTTGTGCTGATCGTCGTGGCGCTGGCCATCGTCAGCTTCTACACCTCGATCAGCGGCATCGTGAAGGCCGAGATGTTCCCGCCCGAGGTGCGCGCGCTGGGCGTGGGCCTGGCCTATGCCATTGCCAACGCGATCTTCGGCGGCTCCGCCGAATACGTGGCGCTGGGCATGAAGACGCTGGGCCACGAGACCGCGTTCTACTGGTACGTGACCGCGATGATGGCGATTGCCTTCTGCGTCAGCCTGCGCCTGCCGCGCCAGGCCAGATACCTGCATCACGAACATTGATGCGCACCCCGCGGTGCAACGCCGCGGGACGCCGCCACGAGCATGGCAATATACGGGGGCTGCAATCGCCCCCCGTCTTTCATTGATCACCCCATGGACCTGAACGCCCTGCGCCTGTTCGTCGATATCGTCGACGCGGGCAACCTGAGCGCGGCTGCGCGCAAGCTCAAGATGACGCGCGCCAATGTCAGCTACCGGCTCAAGGCGCTGGAAGCAGAGCTGGGCGTGCAGCTGCTGCGCCGGACCACGCGCCATGTCGAGCCGACCCCGGTCGGCGCCGGCCTCTACGAGCATGGCCGCAACATCCTGGGCGAGGTGGCGGCCGCCAATGCGCTGATCAGCAATATGGGCAAGAGCCTGAAGGGCCATGTGCGGCTCTCGGTGCCCACCGGGCTGGGCCATTCGCTGCTGTCGCCGCTGCTGGTGCTGTTCAAGCAGCGCTATCCCGACATCACGCTCGACGTGGTCTTCGACAACCGCGTGCACAATCTGGTGTCCGAGGACGTGGAAGTGGCGCTGCGCATCATCTCCACGCCGCCGGATTCGGTGGTCGCCACGGAGATCGGCGAAGTCGACTGGATCGTGTGCGCATCGCCCGCGTACCTGGCCGGCCACCCGGCGCCGCAAGCGCTGGCCGGGCTGCTGGGGCATGCGTTCGTATGCGCGTCGCCCGAGGGCCAGAAGCTCAAGGCAACGGGCACGCGGCACAGTGGCGATGGTGGTGAGATCCGTGAGCAGGTGGTGCTGGAGCCCACGCTCACCTCCGAGAACTTTGCCTTCCTGAAAGAGGCGGTGCTGGCGGGCCTGGGCATCGGCATCTTCCCGATCTATGCGATCGGTGCGGAACTGGACAGCGGTGCGCTGGTGCCGCTGCTGTGCGACTACCGCATCAGCGTGTTCGGCAGCAAGCTCTACATGCTGACCATGCCCAACCGCTACCAGACGCTGGCCACGCGCTACCTGCTGAACTTCCTGAAGACCGAGCTGCAGGCAGTGTGGCCGCGGCTGCACCGCTAGGCGCCTTCAGCAGCGGCGCCACGGACTATAGTAGGAGCACAAGGATAACCGTCGGCGCATCCGCACCTGAGGAGCTACCATGGCCCTGGCCAGCACGCTTGCAAGCTGCCTGAGCAGCAAGAATACCCAGTACGACATCATCCGCCACCCCTACACCCTCAGCAGCATGGCCACTGCCGAGGCCGCGCATGTTCCCGGGGACCGGCTGGCCAAGACGCTGTTGCTGGAGGATGACCGCGGCTATGTCGCCGCCGTGATTCCTTCAAGCCACCATCTGCACATGGCCGCCATCTGCGAACAGACCGGGCGCAACCTGGTGCTGGCGCATGAGGACGAAATCCGCGAGATCTTCAAGGATTGCGACCTCGGCGCGATTCCGCCGGTGGCGATGGCCTACGGCATGCAGACCTATGTGGACGACAGCCTGATGGCGCAGCCCGACGTGTATTTCGAAGGCGGCGACCACCAGGAACTGGTGCACATGAGCGGCGAGCAGTTCTCGCAGCTGATGTCGGACGCTGGGCACGGGCAGTTCTCGCGCCGCATGATGTAAGCGGCGCTTTTTATTGGCCACTAGACGGCCACCATGCGGGTTGCGAACCCGCGTGGTGGCCGTTTTGCATGCTGGCGGGCGGGTGATGCAGACGATTCAGCCTTCAGGCAAGGCCGGTACGCTGTCGTCCTTCAGGTCCACGCCCGAGCGGCCCAATGCCGCCGCGCCGCGCAGCAGGAAGGCCAGCCGGTCGGCGGCCTGCGCATACGGCAGGCCTTCGGGGCGCACGTTGGAGATGCAGTTGCGCTCGGCATCGGTGCGGCCGGTGCGCGGCGCATGGGTCAGGTAGATGCCAAGGCTGTCGGGCGAGCTCAGGCCCGGCCGTTCGCCGATCAGCATCACCACCTGGCGCGCGCCAAGCAGCTCGCCGATCTCGTCGCCCAGCGCCACGCGCGACTGCTCGGCCACCACCACCGGGCCGATGCGCCATGCCTGCGGCAAGCGCGGGCGGGTGGCATCGAGCAACGGCAGCGCGTGCGTCTGCGTGGCCAGCGCGGACAGGCCGTCGGCAACCACGAACACCACATCGGGTGCCTCGCCCGGCCGTGCCGCGGCCAGCCGCGCGCGGCTGGCATCGTCCAGGCGCCGGCCCAGGTCGGGGCGACGCAGGTAGTGCGCGCGGTCCGGCGCCGCGCTGTGCACGGCGAGGTTCGGCACCCCCGCCGCATCCAGCGCCGCGGTGACCGCGCCCACGTCCAGCGGCAAGTGCACCGCATCGCGCGCCTGCGCATGGGCCAGCCCGAAAGCCAGTACCGCATCGGTGGTCTGGCTGTGGCCGGTACGGCCCAGCGCTACGCGCGCGCGCGTGAACTGGCGCAGGCGTTGCCAGGGGCCGGCATCGGCGTTGGCAGGATCGGCGGGAGGTGGGCGTCTGGCCGTCATCGGCTGTACCTTACAGGCTGTGGGCCATCTGCAGCAGCGGCTGGCGCGCGGCGGGCTCGAGCAGCCTGCCGCTGGCATCGGCAATGCCCATGCGCTGCAGCCAGGCCTCGAACTCCGGCGCGGGGCGCAGCCCCAGCACCTCGCGCAGGTACAGCGCATCGTGGAACGAGGTGCTCTGGTAGTTCAGCATAATGTCGTCGGCGCCGGGCACGCCCATGATGAAATTGATGCCGGCCACGCCGAACAGCGTCAGCAGCGTGTCCATGTCGTCCTGGTCGGCCTCGGCATGGTTGGTGTAGCAGACGTCGCAGCCCATCGGCACCCCCATCAGCTTGCCGCAGAAGTGGTCTTCCAGCCCGGCGCGGATGATCTGCTTGCCGTCGTACAGGTATTCTGGACCGATAAAGCCCACCACCGTATTGACCAGCAGCGGCGAGAACGCGCGCGCCACCGCGTAGGCGCGCGCCTCCATGGTCTGCTGGTCGACGCCGTGGTGCGCGTTGGCCGACAGCGCGCTGCCCTGCCCGGTCTCGAAGTACATCAGGTTGTCGCCAACGGTGCCGCGCGCCAGCGCCTGCGCGGCGTCGTGCGCCTCGGCCAGCAGCGACAGGCTGATGCCGAAGGCCGCGTTGGCGCGCTCGCTGCCGGCCACGGACTGGAACACCAGGTCGACCGGCGCGCCCTGCCCGATCGCGCGCAGGGTGTTGGTGACATGGGTCAGCACGCAGGACTGCGTGGGGATGTCGAAGCGGCTGCGCAGTTCATCGATCATGCGCAGCAGCGAGACGATGGCGCCCAGGTTGTCCGAGGCCGGGTTGACGCCGATGGTGGCATCGCCGCAGCCATAGAGCAGCCCGTCGATGATCGACGCGGCAATGCCCTTGGGATCGTCGGTCGGGTGATTGGGCTGCAGCCGCACCGAGAGCCGGCCCGGCAGCCCCACCGTGCTGCGAAAGCGCGTGACCACCTGGCACTTGCGCGCCACCGCCACCAGGTCCTGGTTGCGCATCAGCTTGCTGACCGCGGCGGCCATCTCCGGGGTGATGCCCGGCGCCACCCGCGCCAGCGTGGCGCTGTCGGTTTCATGCAGCAGCAGCCAGTTGCGCAGGTCGCCCACGGTGGTGGCGCCGATGGCGGCAAAGGCCGCGCCATCGTGCCGGTCCAGGATCAGGCGCGTGACCTCGTCTTCCTCGTACGGCACCAGCGCCTCGGTCAGGAACTGCTTGAGCGGCACCTCTGCCAGCGCCAGCCGCGCGGCCATCCGCTCCTGCTCGCTGGCCGCGGCAACGCCCGCCAGCGCGTCGCCGGAACGCGCCGGGCTGGCCCGGGCCAGCAGCGTGCGCAGGTCGGCAAAGACGTGGCGGTGGGTGCCGATGGTGTGGGTGTAGGCCATGCGTTCCGTTCCTGGGCTCTGGCGAAAACGATGACAGCGGTGCGCCGGGCGCCTTGCCGGGCACGATTCCCCCTAATATAGACAGCCTTTGTGTGTGCCGTTATGCCAACATCGCGTCAGCGCACACGGGCCTGACTCAGGACCAACATCTGGATCGGCGAGAATTCAGAATAAATTTGAGCAAATTGCATGCCGGAGACCCCGATGAAAGACCCCGACCCGACCACCACCCCGCGCCTGCTCCCGGCCGCGTGGTACAGCGTCGGCACCGTCGCCTACCTGCTGACCGCCCTCGCGCTCTGGACCGTGCTCCACGCCAACCTGGTGGCGGCATTGCTGTCCGGGCTGCTGCTGTACTCGCTGGTGGACGTGCTGGCGCCGCGCCTGAAGCGCCTGCACCAGCGCCACGACGCCCTGGCCGTGGCCATCCTGTCGGCGGTGATCCTGCTGGGGCTGACGCTGGCGGGCTGGGGGCTGGTGCGCTTTGTCAGTGGCGAGGGCAATACCCTGGACGCGCTGCTCAACCATGCGGCAGACATCATCGCCCGCTCGCGCGGGCAGATGCCGCCGTGGCTAAGTGATGCGCTGCCCAACGGCGTGGACGAACTGGCCAACACCCTGATCGCGACGCTGCGCGAGCACGTCGCCATGGCGCAGAAGCTGGGTGCCGAAGTGCTGCGTACGCTGGTGCATATCCTGATCGGGCTGGTGATCGGCGCAATGGTGGCGCTGTACCGCGCGGTGGCGCGCCCCAACCGCCGGCCCCTGGCCGCAGCGCTGGTGAAGCGCGCGCGCACGCTGCAGCAGGCGTTCTCGCAGTTCATCTTTGCGCAGATCCAGATCTCCACCATCAACACCGTGCTGACCGCAATCTACCTGCTGCTGGTGCTGCCGCTCTTTGGCGTGCACCTGCCGCTGACCAAGACGCTGGTGGTCATCACCTTCATCGCCGGGCTGCTGCCGGTGCTGGGCAACCTGATCTCCAACACCGCCATCGTGATCGCATCGCTGTCGGTGTCGCTGCCGATCGCGGCGGCGTCGCTGGTGTTCCTGGTGGTGGTCCACAAGCTGGAATACTTCCTGAACGCGCGCATCATCGGTGCGCGCATCCAGGCCGCCGCGTGGGAACTGCTGATGGTGATGCTGCTGATGGAAACGCTGTACGGCATCCCGGGCGTGATCGCCGGACCGATCTTTTATGCCTACCTGAAGCGGGAGCTGGCCGGCGCCGGGCTGGTCTGAGTGCCGCAGCCGGCATGCCGCAACGGTGGTAGGACCAATTCCTGTTCAGGCGCCGTCCTGCTCCACCCGGCTGCGCACGAAGTCGATATGGGTCTGCATGGCGGTGCGCGCCTCTTCCGGGCGGCGCGCGCAAATCGCATCGCACAGCGTGCGGTGCTGCAGCAACAGCAGGTCTGACGCGCCGTCGTCCTGTTCGCGCAGGCCGGTGCCGTTGATGGTGATGTGCTCGCGCAGCATGCCGATCACGCTGGTATGCAAGTGCAGGAACATGGTGTTGTGCGAGGCCTTGGCGATGGCGTCATGCAGTTGCGCATCGGCATCGGCCTCCGCCTGCTTGTCGTCGGCGGCACGCGCGCGTTCCAGTTCAGCCATCAGGGCGCGAATCCGCTTCACATCGGCGGCATCCGCGCGCAGCGCCGCAAAATACGCAGTCGCGCCCTCCAGCACGCGGCGGAACTCCAGGATGTCGTCGCGCAGCGCGGGGTGGTCGGCCACCAGCTGGCCCCAGGGCGAGGCAATGCCGGCGCGCAGCTGGTCGGTGGCGTAGACCCCGGCACCGCGCCGGCTCTGCAGCAGGCCGCGCGCGGCCAGCCGCTGGATCGCCTCGCGCACGGTGTTGCGCGCCACCTCGTATTGCCCGGCCAGCACCCGCTCGGCCGGCAGCCGCGTGCCGGGCGGCCAGGTGCCGTCGAGCAGCGCGGTCTCGATCCGGCGCATGACCGACTCCACGCGTCCACGGGTGCGCCCGTGCCTTGCTGCCGCTGCCGTCATGCCATGTGTCCTCGCTCCTGAGCTTGCGCGGGTCGTAGGGGCAGATTGGTCCAACCAATTTGTACCGCCGCGCGGAAGCGGGAATTATGCGCCGAAACGTGCGACTCCAGCACGCCCGGAGCGAGACATGAAGGATCGTCAGTACCCCACCGGCCCTGCCCCCGCGCAGGCCTACCTGTTTGCCACCTGCCTGGTCGACATGTTCGTGCCGCAGGCCGGCCTCGACGCCGTGCGGCTGCTTGAACGCGAAGGGCTCACCGTGCACTTCCCGCGCGGCCAGAGTTGTTGCGGCCAGCCCGCCTACAGCAGCGGCAACCCCGACGCGGCCCGTGCGGTGGCGCGCGCTCAACTCGACCTGTTCAGCCAGCCCTGGCCGGTGATCGTGCCGTCGGGCTCGTGCGCGGGCATGATGCGCCACCACTGGCCGCAGCTCTTTGCCGACGATCCGGTGGCCGGCCCCAAGGCACTGGAACTGGCCGGGCGCATCTATGAACTGGGCGAGTTCCTGCTGCATGTGCTGAAGGTGGACTTTGGCGATGCCGCAGCGGCGGTCCAGCCGCAGGAGCGCATCGTGCTGCATACCTCGTGCGGCGCCCGTCGAGAAATGGGTACGCGCCAGCACGGCGTGGCCCTGGTCGACGCGCTGCCGGGCGTGACCCGCGTGGAGCATGAACGCGAGTCGGAATGCTGCGGCTTCGGCGGCACCTTCTCGCTCAAGCATCCCGATATCTCCGGCGCCATGGTGCGCGACAAGGTGGCCTCGGCCTGCGCCACCGGCTGCGACCGGCTGGTCTCGGCCGACTGCGGCTGCCTGCTCAATATCGGCCATACCGCGGCGCATGACCACGCCCCGCTGCAGGTGGAGCACCTGGCCACCTTCCTGTGGCGCCGTACCGGAGGTGCCGCATGAGCACCCCCGGCGCCCGCGAACGCATGCTCGGCCGGCTGCGCGCTGCCGCGCCCGCCCCTTCCCCAGGCACTGCGGAACTCAACCGCCGCATCGACAGCCATTTCGAGGCACGCCGCCACGGCACGCCAGCCGTTGGCGAGCTGATCGGCGCGATGCAGGCGGCACTGCAAGGCCTGCATGCCGAGGTCTGGTGCGCCAGCGAGGCGGCCTGGCCGGCATTGCTGGCCACTGAGCTGGCCAATGCCGGCGTGAAGCGCCTGCTGCTTGATCCCGCCAGCCAGGCCGGTGCCGCGCTGGCGGCGGCCTTGCCGGCCCATATCGAAGCCATCGGCTACGACCGCCCGATCCAAGCCTGGAAGGCGGAGCTGTTCGACACTGTCGATGCCGGCTTCACCGTGGCGCGCTCCGGCATTGCCGCCACCGGCACGCTGGTGGTCGCGCCCGACGCGGGCTCGCCGCGCACGGTGTCGCTGGTGCCGCCGCTGCATGTCGCGCTGGTGCGCGCCTCGACGCTGCACGCCGACCTGCATATGGCCGCGCGCACCGAGCGCTGGTCCGACGGCATGCCGACCAACCTGGTGCTGATCTCCGGCCCGTCCAAGACCTCCGACATCCAGCAGACGCTGGCCTACGGCGCGCATGGTCCGCGCCGGCTGTGGGTCGTGATCGAGACCGAGACCGCGGAGGCCGGGCAATGAGCCAGCACACACTGAATTTTGTTCCGCCGCAGGACTTCAAGGCACGCGCCCGCGAGGCGCTGGACGATCCCAAGCTGCGCCGGAGCTTCCGCGGCGCGATGGACTTCCTGCAGGGCAAGCGCCTGGCGCAGTTCCCCGACGCGGATGAGCTGGAACACCTGCGCGACCTGGGCGAGGCGGTGCGCCAGCACGCGCTGGCCAACCTGCCGGACTTGCTGGTGCAGCTGGAGGCAAAGCTCACCGCCGCCGGCGTGCAGGTGCACTGGGCCGAGAACGCCGACGAAGCCAACGCGATCATCCACCGCATCGCGGCATCGAAGCAGGCGAAGCGCGTGATCAAGGGCAAATCGATGGCCAGCGAGGAGATCGAGCTGAACCATTACCTGGCCGAGCGCGGCGTGGACTGCATCGAATCGGACATGGGCGAGTACATCGTCCAGCTGGCCGGCGAGAAGCCCTCGCATATCGTGATGCCGGCGATCCACAAGACCAAGGGCGATATCGCGCAGCTGTTCCAGGCGCATATCCCCGACACGCCCTATACCGAGGATGTCGACGCGCTGATCCAGACCGGCCGCCGTGCGCTGCGCCAGGCCTTTGTCGACGCGGATATCGGCTTGTCCGGCGTGAACTTCGCCGCCGCCGACACTGGCACGCTGTGGCTGGTGGAGAACGAGGGCAACGGCCGGCTTTCCACCACCGTGCCCGACGTGCATATCGCCATCATGGGCATGGAGAAGGTCGTGGCCAGGCTGGAGCACATCGTGCCGCTGTCCACGCTGCTGACGCGCTCGGCCACCGGGCAGGCCATTACCACCTATTTCAACCTGATCTCCGGGCCGCGCCGCGCGGGCGAGCGCGACGGCCCGCGCGAGGTCCACCTGGTGCTGCTCGACAACGGCCGCACCCAGGCCTATGCCGACACGCAGCTGCGCGCCACGCTGCAATGCATCCGCTGCGGCGCGTGCATGAACCACTGCCCGGTCTACACGCGCATCGGCGGCCACGCCTACGGCACGACCTATCCCGGCCCCATCGGCAAGATCATCTCGCCGCACCTGCTGGGGCTGGACGCCACCGCCGACCTGGCGACCGCGTCGAGCCTGTGCGGCGCCTGCGGCGAGGTATGCCCGGTGCGCATCCCGATCCCGCAACTGCTGGTGCGCCTGCGCACCGAGGCCAACCGCGATCCGCAAGAGCAGGTCCTCAACCCGCTGCGCGGCCAGGGCGCCAAGTACAGCCGCGGCGAGCACCTGGTGTGGCGCTTCTGGAGCGGCGCGTATTCACACCCGGCGACGTACCGGCTGTTCCGCTGGGCGGCCACGCGGCTGCGCGCGCTGACGCCATCGAAACAGATGGGCTGGACGCAGCATCGCACGCCGCTGAAGCCGGCGGCGAAGAGCCTGGCGGATTTGCTGAAGGAGAAGGGGCAGCCGGAGTAGGCCGCTTCCCAAAGCACTAGCGCGTCCTACTCCCGACTGTGTTCACCCTCTCCCGCTTGCGGGAGAGGGCCGGGGTGAGGGCCGAGGTGTCGACGAAGTCGAGGCTGTCGGTATGCCACCGCCTGCCCTCACTCCCGGCCCCTCTCCCGCGCGGGAGAGGGGAGCAAACAAGCGAGCGGACTTAAGCCGCGGCGCTTTTCCAGAACAACAAAGCTTTCCCGAAACACCACCGAAGCAGGAGACTAAACCGTGCAACCCTGGACCCAACTCTATACGCCGCTGGGCAGCCTGTGGCTATCGTCGCTGGCGGCAGCCATTCCCATCCTGTTCTTCTTCATTGCGCTGGCCGTCTGGCGCATGAAGGGCCATGTCGCCGCGGCCGTGACGCTGCTATTGGCGCTGGCCGTCGCGATCTTCGCCTACGGCATGCCCGTGCAGCAGGCGCTGGCCTCGGCCGGCTTCGGCTTTGCCTATGGCCTGTGGCCGATCGCATGGATCATCGTGACCGCGGTATTCCTCTACAAGATCGTGGTCAAGACCGGCCAGTTCGACGTGATCCGCGCCTCGGTGCTGTCGATCACCGACGACCAGCGCCTGCAGATGCTGCTGATCGGCTTTGCCTTCGGCGCCTTCCTGGAAGGCGCGGCGGGCTTCGGCGCGCCGGTGGCGATCACCGCGGCGCTGCTGGTGGGCCTGGGCTTTAATCCCTTATATGCGGCGGGCCTGTGCCTGATCGCCAATACCGCGCCGGTGGCGTTTGGCGCGATGGGCATCCCCATCATCGTGGCGGGCCAGGTCACGGGCATCGATCCCTTCCATATCGGCGCCATGGCCGGACGCCAGCTGCCGCTGCTGTCATTGCTGGTGCCGTTCTGGCTGGTGTTCATGATGGATGGCGCCAAGGGCGTGCGCGAGACGTGGCCGGCGGCGCTGGTGTGCGGCGGCAGCTTTGCCGTGACGCAGTACTTCACGTCCAACCATATCGGGCCCGAACTGCCGGACATCACTTCGGCACTGGTCAGCCTGGTGTCGCTGGCCGCGTTCCTGAAGGTATGGCAGCCGCGCAGCGCGTCGCAGCGTGCCGGCGGCAATGTCAGCGGCGGCACCGTCGCACTGGCCGGCTTCGGCGGCGGCTTCGGCGGTGCGATGTCCAGCCGCAAGGCGTCGCCCTACACCCTGGCGCAGACGCTGCGCGCGTGGGCGCCGTTCGGCATCCTGACCGCCATCGTCACGGTGTGGAGCCTGCAGCCGTTCAAGGCGCTGTTTGCCGCCAATGGCGCGCTGGCGGGCACGGTGCTGAAGTTCAAGATCCCGGGGCTGGACCAGATGGTGATCAAGGCCGCGCCGATCGTGGCCACGCCCAAGGCCTATGACGCGGTGCTGAAGCTCGACCTGCTCTCCGCCGTCGGCACCGCCATCCTGCTGACCGCGCTGATCTCGGCGGTGCTGCTGCGCATGAAGCCGCGCGCGCTGCTGGCCACCTTTGCCGAGACCCTGGTGGAACTGGCGCGCCCGGTGCTGTCGATCGGCCTGGTGCTGGCGTTCGCCTTTGTCGCCAACTACTCCGGCATGTCATCGACACTGGCGTTGCTGCTGGCCGGCACCGGCGCGGCCTTCCCGTTCTTCTCGCCGTTCCTGGGCTGGCTGGGGGTGTTCCTGACCGGTTCTGACACTTCGTCCAATGCGCTGTTCTGCGCGCTGCAGAACACCACGGCGCATCAGATCGGCGTGTCGGACACGCTGCTGGTCGCCGCCAATACCACCGGCGGCGTCACGGCCAAGATGATCTCGCCGCAATCGATCGCCGTGGCGTGTGCGGCGACCGGGCTGGTGGGCAAGGAATCGGAGCTGTTCCGGTTTACGGTGAAGCACAGCCTGCTGTTCGCGGTGGTCATCGGCATTATTACCGTGGTACAGGCGTACCTGTTGCCGGGGATGATTCCGGGCTGATGGGGCATGGTATTGGGGGATGGTTTTCTGGCTTCGGCACTGTGGTTGGTTATCGTGCTTGACTAGCGTGGGCTGTTTCGCCGGCGTAGCCGGCGAGTCACTTTCTGTCCAAGTGACAGAAAGTAACCAAAGAACGCGTCGCCTGTGCGGCTGGCAATAAAGTCATCGGCGTTGGTGGTTCGGGCGGTGGTGATTTCCGCTGATGGGATTGGTGGTTCGAGCCAGCTACGCTCCCTGTCTGGTGCCTGCGTCGACGGACTATTGGACGAACCCGACTTTAGGTTGTTGGCAGCCTGCTAACCAGGTTATCGGTGGGACGCCT